>JANPKC010000285.1:0-2005 GCA_031425855.1 Actinomycetes bacterium
GTCGCGCGACTGGATGAGCCTCGCCGCCTCCTCGCGCGCCCGCAACAAGATCAGGCAGTGGTTCCAGCGCGAGACGCGCGGCGAGACCGAGGCGAAGGGACGCGAGATCCTCGATCACGCGCTCAAGGGGCAGAACCTGCCCTACAAGAAGCTGCAGGGCTCGGCGGTGCTCGCGCAGGTGATCCGCGAGACCGGCTTCCGCAAGGCGGAGGACTTCTACATCGCGCTCGGCGCCGGAAAGCTCCAGTCCGGCCAGATCGTGAACAAGGTGCTCCAGCGCCTGAAGACGGAGGAGGTCGCCGAGGAGGCGGTCGTGCCGCTGAAGCCGCCCAAGGCGCGCTCGACGGTCGCCGGCGACACGCTCGGGATCAAGGTGCAGGGGATCGAGGACGTGCTCGTGCGCCTCGCGAAGTGCTGCACCCCCGTCCCGGGCGACCCGATCCTCGGCTACATCTCGCTCGGCCGCGGGATCACGATCCACCGCGAGGACTGCCCGAACGCGAAGGCGCTGATGCGGAACCCGGAGCGGTTCACGCCCGTGGAGTGGGAGGGCACGGCGACGACGTCGAGCTTCCGCGTCCAGATCGCCGTCGACTCGTTCGACCGTGCGCGGCTGCTCGAGGACGTCGCCCGCAGCTTCGCCGAGCACGGCGCCAACATCGTCTCCTACGGCGGCGTCGTCGAGGACGGGATGGCGCGCAACTGGTACACCGCCGAGGTCGGCGACGTGAAGGAGTTGCGCGCGCTCCTGAGCGTGCTGCGCAACCTCGAAGGCGTCTTCGACGCCTATCGCAAGACGACGTCGAGCTGACGCTCAACCGGGCGACGTTCGTCGAGAAGCCGTTCACGTCGGGCGCGCTCGTCGCCGAGGTTCGCGGCGTCCTCGACGCTGCGGCGACCGCCTAGGCGTCGCCCGGCGGCTCGGGCAGCTGGTGCCCGGGGCCGCGGAAGCCCTGGCCGCCGAAGCCCTGGCCTCCCCGGCCCTTGAAGGCCGGGAAGGTGCCGTTGACGATCTCGGTCGTCCGCTGCTTCAGCCCGGAGACGATCGTGTCGCGCTGTGCCTTCGTCAGCCGTCCCGCGGCGACGGACTCGTCGAGCCGCGTCGTGGTCGCGGCGACGATCGCGTCGACGAGGGCGTCGACCGACTTGCCCTCCGCCTTCGCGATGTCGGCGAGCGTCTCGCCGTCACGCAGCCGCTCGCGCAGCGCGTCCTCGCCGACGCCGAGGAACGTGGCGGCGGCATCGAGGTCGCGGAAGCCCCGGTGGCCGGGACCGCCGTGCCCGGGACCGCCGTGCTCGAAGCCGCGGTGGCCGAAGCCGGGACCGGGGAAGAGGGGGAAGTCCTCGGCCTCGACCCGCTGCTTCATCGCCTCGCCCTGCTCCTTCGTCAGGCGGCCCGCCTCGACCGCCTCGTCGATCCGGTTCTCGAGCGCCTGGCGCAATGCGTCGCTGAGCTTCGCCGGATCGACGCCGAGCTGCTTCGCCGCGTCCTCGACGACCGCCTTGCTCTCCTCGCTCGGCGAGAGCGTCGTCGCCGCCACGGCGCCGCCGGCGCCGACGACGGCCAGCGCCGCACCGGCTCCCGCGGCGAGCTTCGTTCGCTTCTTCATCGTCGTGCTCCCTTCGTTCGCTGGGTTTCGATTCAGGCGCTCGGCCGGGTGCCGAGCGTGACCTCGACCGTCTGGGTGCTGCCGCTCCGCCGCAGCGTGAGCTCGACGGCGTCGCCGGGGCTCCTCGCGTCGATCAGCCGCCGCAGCTCGTCGGCCGAGTCGACGCTCTCTCCGTCGACCTTCGTGACGACGTCGCCGCTCTTCAGGCCGGCCCTGGCGGCCGGGGTGCCGGTGCGCACCTCGGCGAGCCTCGCGCCGCTCGAGCCGGTGACGTCCTCGGTCGCCACGCCGAGGTAGGCGTGCTCGACCGAGCCGTCGTCGATCAACGCGTTCGCGATCCGCTCGACCGTGTTGGAGGGGACGGCGAAGCCGACACCGTCGTTGCCGCCCGACTC
>JANPKC010000286.1:0-9043 GCA_031425855.1 Actinomycetes bacterium
GCTCCGAGCGCTCCGCTGCGGCGACCAGCATCCTCGTCCGGATCACGGCCGGCTCGCCGCGTCGCGCGGCCGTCGAGGCCGCGCTCGTGCCCGCCGCGTCGTCCTCGTCACCGCCGCACGCGCCCAGGACGAGCACACCCAACAGTACGAGCACCACAGCTCTGCCCATGACCGCTCCCTCAAGCTCTGACGAGCACGATCCCGCGCATTATCTTCCTGGAGCGCGACCCCGGCAAATGTGCGTTTGCTCAGGGCACAATCCGCAACGCTGGCCCAGGTGACGATGCGCTTGCCCGGCGCCCCTTGAGCCAAGGTTCTACGATCGGTCGCGTGCAGGAGTTCGTCCCGCGTGACTTCGACGTCCCTCGGCGACTCGAGACGCCGCAGTTCGTGCTCGAGCCGCTCGACCCCGAGCACAACGACCAGGACTACGACGCGTGGGCCTCGTCGAGGGAGCACATCCACGCGACGCCCGGATGGGAGAACAGCAGCTGGCCGAGGGAGATGACGCCGGACGAGAACCGGGCAGACCTGCAGCGCCATGCCGACGACTTTCGAAACCGGACGGGGTTCACGTACACGGTGCTCGATCCCGCGAACCGCAACGTGATCGGGTGCGTCTACATCTACCCACTGTCCGACAGCGACTACGACGCCCGTGCGCTCTCCTGGGTACGGGCGAGCCACGCGCAGCTAGACACGCCGCTCTGGCGCGTCGTGAGTGACTGGCTCGCGTCCGGCTGGCCGTTCGGGAGCGTCGAATACGCGCCGCGCACCTAGGCGCCCTAATGAGGTACACACGGTCGCGCAACTCGGCTCGGAACGCGAGGTGCCGGTCCTGGAGGTCAGCGGACGAGCGGCACGAGCGTGTGCCGGTCGAACTCCGGCGGCGGCGCCTCTACGAGGAGGTCGCGGCGCGCTCGGCCCAGACCTGGGCGAGCTCGACCAGCATCGCGGCCGCGGCAGCCATGTCCTGCACGCTCGCCCATTCGCGGCGCGAGTGGTACTCGGAGCCGCCGGTGAAGAGGTTCGGAGTCGGCAGGCCGCGGTGCGAGAGCCTGGCGCCGTCGGTGCCGCCGCGGATGATCGTGTGCACGGGATCGACGCCGAGCCGCCGCACCGCCTCCTCGGCCGCCTCGATCACCTCGGGGTGCTTGCCGATCACCTCGCCCATGTTCCGGTACTGCTCCTCCTCCTCGATCTCGACGGCCGCGCGCGGCTCGAGCTCACGGATCTCGCCGGCCAGTCGCCGGATCAGCTCGAGGTGCTCCTCCAGCTTTGTCGCGTCGTGGTCGCGGACGATAAACTCGACCATCGTCTCCTCGGCACCGCCGTGGATCTTGTGCGGGTGGACGAAGCCCTCGCGCTCCTCGGTCGTCTCGGGCGAGAGCCCGTCACGCGGGAACGCGCCGACGAAGTCGGCGGCGAGCTTGACCGCGTTGACGAGCTGGCCCTTCGCCGTGCCGGGATGGGTCGAGCGGCCGCGAATCGTGACGACGACCTTCGTCGCGTTGAACGTCTCCGCCTCGATCTCGCCGAGCTCGGCGCCGTCGAGCGTGTACGCGTACCTGGCCCCGAAGCGCTCGAGGTCGAGGTGGTCGGCGCCGCCCGCGACCTCCTCGTCGACCGTGAAGCAGACCCGGATCGGCGCGTGCTCGAGCTCGGGATGCCGCTTCAGGTAGGCGACGGCGGCCATGATCTCCGCGACGCCCGCCTTGTCGTCGGCGCCGAGCAAGGTCGTGCCGTCGGTCGTGACGATGTCGTGTCCAACCTTCTTCCGCAGCAGCGGCAGCTCCTCGGGGTCGAGGACGACACCGTCGTTGGGCAGCTCGATGCGGCCGCCGTCGTACCCCTCGTGGACGAGCGGGTTGACGCCCGTGCCGGTCACGTCCGGGGACGTGTCGACGTGCGCGATCAGGCCGATCGCCGGCGCGGCGTCCTTGCCGGGCAGAGCGCCGTAGACGTACCCGTACTCGTCCAGCCGCACGTCCTCGAGACCGATGTGCTCGAGCTCGTCGCGAAGCAGCCGCGCCAGGTCGAGCTGCTTCTCGGTCGACGGGGACGCGTCGACCCCGGCCGCGGACTGCGTGTCGATCCGGACGTAGCGGAGGAACCTGTCGAGCACGTCCTCGGCCAGCTCGGCCGCGAGCGGCGTGACGAACTCGGCCTTACGAGAGGTCGCCAAGGCGGGTGTAGAGCTCCTTGATCGTCTCGACGCCGCGCGGGAAGAACTCGACGAGCATCCGCTCGTTCGGCGAGTGGACGTTGCTCTCGGGCAGCGCGAACCCGGTCAGGATCGTCGGGATCCCCTTGTCGGCGAGCGCGGGCATGATCGGCAGCGTCCCGCCCGATCGGGTCAGGATCGGCCTGACGCCGAACGCCGACCCGAACGCGTCCTGGGCGATCTTGATCACCGGCGAGCCGGCGGCGACGAGCCCCGGGCGCGTCGACCCGGGAAGCTCCTCGACCTCGACCGTCGCTCCCTCCGGCGCGGCCTCCCTGAGCAGGCGCTCGACCTCGGGCACGACGAGCGTCGGCGTCTGGCCGGGCGCCAGGCGGACGGTGAAGTTCGCCTGCGCCTCGCTGATCACGGTCGTGTTCTTCAGGCCGGGCTTGCCGCCGAGGATCCCGTTCACGTCGACCGATGTCTCGGCGGTCGTCCGGAGATAGAACTCGTCCGCGGCCCGCTCGTCGTACGGCACCGCACCCGCCTCGCGGAGGACCTGGGCGCCGGGGGGCTGCTTGTCCCAGCCCGCCCGCTCCTCGGGCGTGACCGGCGCGATCCCGACCCGGAGCGCGTCCGGCACGCGGCCGTCGCGCGGCAGGATCCCCGCGAGCGTCTGGTGGAGCGCGTGAATCGCGTTCAGAGCGGCGTTGCCGTACATCCCCGAGTGCAGGTCGCGCTGGCCGGTCTTGACGCGGAGGTTGAAGGCGGCGAGGCCGCGCGTCGCGACCGAGATCGCCGGCAGGTCGCGCGACTCCATGCCGCCGTCGAAGATCACGCACGCGTCGGCACCGCGCTCGTCGTGCTGCAGGAACTCGACGATCGACTGGCCGCCGACCTCCTCCTCCCCGTCGGAGACGACCCGGATGTTGATCGGGAGCGCGCCGTCGGCGGCGAGCAGGCCCGCCGCGTGCAGCAGCATCCAGAGCTGGCCCTTGTCGTCGGCGACGCCGCGCGCGTACAGCCATTCGTCGCGGATCGTCGCCTCGAACGGATCGGACTCCCAGAGGTCGAGCGGCGCCGGCGGCTGTACGTCGAAGTGGCCGTCGAAGAGGATCGTGGGCGCGTCGGCGGCGCCGTTCGACGCGCGGATCTCGCCGATCACCATCGGCCGCTCGCCATACGGCACGAGCTCGGCCTCGCCGCCACTGCGGCGCACCTTGTCCGCCACCCACTCGGCCGCCCGCACGACGTCGTCCTTGTGCGCGGGGTCGGCGCTCACCGAGGGGATACGGAGGAGCTCTCCGAGCTCGTCGAACCAGGCCTGGTCGAGGTTCGCCACGGCCGCGAGTCTAGTCAGACCCGCGCCCGGAGCGACGAACTAGGCGACGTCGCGGAGCTGGGCGGCGAGCGCGAGCGCGCGGAGCTTCTTCAACCCCTGGTTCTCGATCTGCCGGATCCGCTCGCGCGTCACGTTGAACGCCTTGCCGACCTCGTCGAGCGTGCGCGGCTGCTCGCCGTCGAGGCCGTAGCGGAGCTCGAGCACCCGCCGCTCGCGGTGCGAGAGCGACTTCAGGATCGAGCGGAGCGCCTCGTTGCGCAGTGTCTCCTCGGCCTGCTCGTCGGGCAGAGGCATCGTCTCGTCGGTGAGGAAGTGCCCGAACTCGGACTCGTCCTCGTCGCCGACCGGCTTCTCGAGCGAGATTGGCGTCTGGGCGCTGCGCCGGATCTGCTCGATCTCCTCCGGGTGCAGGTCGAGCTCCATTCCGATCTCGATCGCGCTGGGCTCGCGACCGAGCTTGGCGCGCAGGGCCCGCTCCGTGCGCACGATCTTGTTCAGCTTCTCGACCACGTGCACCGGCATCCGGATCGTCCGCGCCTTGTCGGCGAGCGCGCGGGCGACCGCCTGGCGGATCCACCAGGTCGCGTAGGTCGAGAACTTGAAGCCCTTGCGGTAGTCGAACTTCTCGGCCGCGCGGACGAGCCCGATCGTCCCCTCCTGGATCAGGTCGAGGAACGGGAGGCCCTGGTTGCGGTAGCGCTTCGCGATCGAGACGACGAGGCGGAGGTTCGCCTCCACCATCGCCTGCTTGGCGGCGTGCTCGCCGCGCTCGATCCGCTTCGCCAGCTCGACCTCCTGCGCCGCGGTCAGGAGCGGCACCTTGCCGATGTCCTTGAGGAAGAGCTGCAGCGTGTCGGTCGAGACCTCGCGCGCCTCCTCGACCTCGGCCTCCGGCTCGTCGCGCTCGACGACCTCGATCTTCATCTCCTCGAGCGTCGAGTAGAACTCGTCCATCTGGGCCGCGTCCAGGTCGAGCTCGTCGAGCGCGGTCGCGATGTCCTCGGCGATCAGCTTCCCGGCCTGCTTGCCGCTCTCGAGCAGGGCCTTGGCCTCGCTGCTCGCGAGCAGGGCGAATCCCTGGTGGTGACCAGTGCTGTGCTCGACGGTGCTGGTGCTTCCCCCTGCGCTCACTTCGGCTCCCCCTCCGATCGCGCTCTCAGAGTAGTCGCGACTCTGGCAATTCGCAACACTCTCCTAACAAAGCTGCGAGAGCTTGCCAGAGGCTGCTCCGGAGCGCCATGGGCCGTTCGGCCCATCTTTCGATCAGGAGGTCCCTGCTTTGCGAACCGCATCGAGGAAGCGCGCCGCCTCACGCGCGATCCTGCTGCCCGGCTCCGCCTTGCGGGCGAGCTCGAGCTGGCGCGTCGCCTCCTCGACGTCCCGCTGCCACAGCAGCAGCAGGCCGAGGTGGAAGCGGACGGTCGCGGCCTTCGGGAAGCGGCGGGTCAGCGGCCCGAGCCGGGAGAACGCCGCCGCCGGGTTTCCCTTGTCGTAGCGCCCGACGGCGTCGGCGACGAGCGCGTCGACGTCGTTCTGAGCGAGCGCCGCCGCCTGAGCGAAGGCGCGGCGCGCCGACACCGGCCGGCCGAGATTCTGGAGCGCGATCCCGTGCAGCAGCCGCCCGCGCAGCGTCCGGTCGGCAGCGAGCGTCTCGAGCTGCTCGGCCGCGGTACCGCCCCCGGCCCGGTAGCCGTGGCTGAGGACGAACCCCGGCAGGCCAGGGGCGAACTGGGGGTGGAGCAGGTCGTCCGCGCGCACCGCGTACGGCGTGTCCGGCTCGACGTCGCGCGCCTCGCGCCACGCCGTCAGTGCTCCGCCGACCCCGGCCCAGAAGCGCGCAAGACCGACATGGAGCTGCACGAGCGCGCTGCGGGGATAGAGAGCACCGAGCTGCTCGATCCGGTCCTCGCTCGCCGGCCAGGACGCGAACGCGGCGCCGAGCTTCGCCTCGAGCGAGTCGTGGCGGACGAAGATCGCAGCCGCCTGCTCCCGCCTGCCCGCCTCGTAGGCCGCCGCCGCGCGGCGCAGGTCGGCCGCCTCTGCGTCGTCCCGGATCCCGAGGGCGAGCTCGAGCGGCGGGAAGCCCTGGCGCGGCTTCGGCGGCGGGCCGGCGGCGGCCGTGGGCTCCTCACGCGCCGAGAGCACCGCAGCGCCCGCGACCGCGAGCCCGGCGACGACGGCGAGCGCGGCGACGACGAGTGCAGTGCGCGAACGGGCCGACACGCGGCCACCCTAGCGACCGGCGGCGAGCTCCTCGACGGCCGTCGCGGCCTCATCGACCGTGGCCATCTGCTCGATCTCGGCGGCGACGCGGCGGGCGCCGGCCGCCAGCTCGGGATCGTCGAGAGCGCGCCGTACTGCCGCCCGAATCGCCGCCGCGTCCGACGCGCCCGGGCGCAGGACGATCGCGGCGCCGGCGCGCTCGGCCCGGTCGGCGTTGTCGAACTGGTCGGCGCCCTGCGGCAGCAGCACCAGCGGCAGGCCGTGCGCGAGCGCGCCGAGCGTCGTCCCCGAGCCCGCGTGCGACACGACCGCGGCCGCGCGGGCGAGCACGTGCCCCTGCGGGACGAATCGCTCGAGCCTGATGCCCTCCGGCACGGGCTCGAGCGCCGCCGGATCGACGTCTCGGCCGACCGTCACGAGCGCCGACACGCCCTCGAGGCCGTCGAGCAACGGCCGGAAGAGCGCAGGATCGTTGAACACGGTGCCGAGCGTCGCGTAGACGAGCGGCTGCTCCAGCCCGTCCAGCCACACCGGCGCCGACCCTTCGGCACCGGGCACCGGGCGCATGCGGACGCTGTGCCCGGGCGGCCGCTCCCAGGCGAAGCTCGCCGGCGCGAGGTCGACGAAGAGGCCGCGGAAGGCGCCCGCGTGGGGATCGGGGTCGAGCCCGTGCGCGCGCCAGAGCGGCTCGATCTCACGGGCGGCGTGCTCCAGCACCGGCGTCGGGATCATCGCGCCGAAGGAGTGGTTGACAGAGGGCAGGCCGAGCACGGTTGCGACGATCGGGGCGGCAAGGTCGCTGCTGTCGTGCACGATCGCGTCGGGCTCGAAACGGCGCGCCGCTTCGAGCAGCTCGTCGACTTTGGCCGACGCATGCACCTTGGCGAACATGAGCGTGAAGAGCTGGGGACGGCGCCCCTCGGGCCCGAGGGCGAAGATCTCGCGCCGCTCCGGCGCCGCCCGGACCCGACCTTCCTCCTCCGAGATCCCTGCGGGCAGGGTCGCGAAGCCCTCGTCGCGCACCCGGGGCTCCCAGGCTGCCGCGACCGCGAACGCCACCTCGTGCCCGCGCGCGGCGAGCGCGTGGGCGAGCGGCAACAGCGGGCTGAAGTGTCCCTGGCTCGGCACGCAGCTGAAGAGAAACCGCACCGATCGATCATTTCGCACGGGAAGAACCGCAGCGCGCGTATCGTTTACGACAGCGATGGCGACGTACCGCGAGCTGCTAGCACAGGTGAAGGCCGAGATCGACGAGGTCGGCGCGGCCGAGGCGCGCGAGCGCCAAGGCGACGCGCTCTTCGTCGACGTGCGCGAGCGCGAGGAATGGGAGGAGGGCGTCGTCCCCGGCGCCGTCCACGTCCCGCGCGGCCAGCTCGAGTCGCGGATCGAGGGCCTCGTCCCCGACCGCTCCCGCGAGATCGTCCTCTACTGCGCCGGCGGCTCGCGCTCCGCGTTCGCCGCCAAGGCGCTGCAGGAGCTCGGCTACGAGAACGTCACATCGCTGACCGGCGGCTTCACGGACTGGAAGCGCAACGGCTTCCCGGTCGAGACGCCCCGCTCCCTCACGCCCGACCAGCGCCGCCGCTACTCCCGCCACCTGTTGATCCCCGAGGTCGGCGAGGCCGGCCAGGAGCGGCTGCTCGGCGGTCGCGTGCTCCTGATCGGCGCAGGCGGCCTCGGCTCCCCCGCCTCGCTCTACCTCGCGGCGGCCGGTGTCGGCACGCTCGGCATCGTCGACGCGGACGTCGTCGACGACTCGAACCTGCAGCGGCAGATCGTGCACTCGACCGAGACCCTCGGCGAGCCCAAGGTGCTCTCGGCCAAGCGCACGATCGAGGCGCTCAACCCCGATGTGACGGTGAAGACCTACGAGGAGCGGCTGACGTCCGAGAACGTCGAGCGCATCTTCGGCGAGGGTTGGGACGTGATCGTCGACGGCGCCGACAACTTCCCGACCCGCTACCTCGTCAACGACGCGTCCGTCTGGCACGGCATCCCCGTCGTCCACGGGTCGAACTACCGCTTCGAGGGCCAGGTGACCGTCTTCAACCCGGGCGAGGGGCCGTGCTACCGCTGTCTCTTCCCGACGCCGCCGCCGCCGGAGCTCGCTCCGAGCTGCGCCGAGGGCGGCGTGCTCGGCGTCCTGCCGGGAATCGTCGGCTCGCTGCAGGCGAACGAGGCGCTGAAGCTCGTGCTCGGGATCGGCGAGTCGCTGCAGGGCCGGCTGCTCCTGCTCGACGCGCTCGGGACGACGATCGACGAGGTCGCCGTCAAGCGCGACCCCGGGTGCCCGGTCTGCGGCGAGCAGCCGACGATCACGGAGTACGTGGACTACGTCGAGTTCTGCGCCGGAGCCGCGCGATGACGAAGGTGCGGATCCCCCCGACGCTGCGGAGCGAGGTCGGCGGCGAGCGCGAGGTGACCGGCGCGGGCGACACCGTCCGCGAGGTGCTGGAGGACATCTCCGGCCGCTATCCCGCGCTGGAGGCCCAGCTTTTCGAGGAAGGCGACCTGGCCCCGTTCGTGAACGTCTACGTCGGCGGCGAGGACGTGCGCACGCTCGACGGGCTCGAGACCCGCGTCAACGGCAGCGCGATGATTCTCCTCCCGGCCATGGCCGGCGGGTGCTGAGAACCGCCGACTCGCTGCTCGCGCTCGTCGGGAACACCCCCCTCGTCGAGCTCTCCCGCTTTGCGCCCGGGCCGGTGCGCGTGTTCGCGAAGCTGGAGGCCCAGAACCCGACCGGCTCGATCAAGGACCGCGTCGCCAAGGCGATGATCGAGGCGGCCGAGGCGTCGGGCGAGCTCGAGCCCGGCCGGAGGCTGCTCGAGCCGACGAGCGGGAACACCGGCATCTCGCTGGCGCTCGTCGCGAAGCTGAAGGGGTATCCGCTCACGTGCGTCATGCCCGCGAACGCGACCGCCGAGCGGCGCCGCGTGCTCGAGCTGTACGGCGCCGAGATCCTCGAGTCGCCCGGCGAGGAAGGGTCGAACGGCGCCGTCCGGCTCGCGCTCGACCTCGCCGAGCGCGAGCCGGGGTACTTCATGCCGTTCCAGTACGCGAACGAGGCGAACCCGCGCGCCCATTACGAGGGCACCGGTGCCGAGATCGCTGACGCGCTCGACCGGGTCGACGTGCTCGTGGCGGGGCTCGGGACCGGCGGCACGCTGATGGGAACGGGCGCTCGCCTGCGCGAGAGCTACCCGGACGTCGTCGTCGCCGCCGCCGAGCCGCTCCCGGGCGATGCCGTCATGGGGCAGCGCTCGCTCGAGGACGGTTACGAGCCGCCGATCCACTACTTCTCGAAGCTCGAC
>JANPKC010000287.1:0-1966 GCA_031425855.1 Actinomycetes bacterium
CTCGACCGGCCGTCTCGAGGACACGATCACGAAGAACAACCTCGAGGCCGTCAAGGAGGTCGTGCGCCAGCTGCGGCTGCGCGACATCGGCGGGATCATCGTCATCGACTTCATCGACATGGCGAACCCGAAGAACCGGGCGACCGTCGAGGAGGCGCTCCGCAACGAGCTCGAGCGCGACCGGACGAAGACCTACGTCGTCGAGATCTCCCCGCTCGGCCTCGTCGAGATGACCCGCCAGAACGTCACCGACGGCCCGCGCGAGATCCTGACCAAGAAGTGCCCGACCTGCGCCGGCGACGGGATCGTCGTCTCCGAGGCGTCGGCTGCGCTCGACGTCGAGCGGCGGTTGCGCACGCTCGCAGCCGGGTCCCGCGCCCAGGCCTTCCAGGTCGAGGTCAGCCCGAGGACGATGTCGCTGCTGCTCGGCAAGGGCGGCTCGCGGCTCGCCGAGATCGAGGAGGCGTCGAAGAAGCGCTTCTTCCTGACGCCCAAGGAGGGCGTCCACGCCGACCACGCCGCGGTGCTCGCGGAGGGCAAGCTCGCCGACCTGCAGCCGCCGGCGCCGATCGCGGAGGGCACCGAGCTCGACGTCAAGCTCGTCGAGCTCGACAAGCACGACGCCGGGTCGGCGGTCGGCAAGCACGACGGCATCGACGTCGTCGTCGGCGGCGCGGCCAAGCTCGTCGGCAAGAAGGCGAAGGTGCGCGTCGAGCGCGTGCTCGACGGCGTCGCCTACGCGACCGCCCTGAACGGCGTCGAGGCGCCCGCCGAGCCGATCACGTTCGAGAGCGAGGCCGAGAAGCCGACCCGCGCTCCGAGCCGCGCGAAGAAGGCGGCCGACGTCGAGGAGACGGACGCCGACGAGGAGACGGACGAGCTCGAGACCGGCGAGGCGGAGCCCGAGGTCGATGACGTCGAGGCGGACGACGAGCCGAGCGACGAGTCCGGGGACGAGCCGGCGGAAGCGGTCGAGGCCGCGGCCGACGGCGCCGAGGCCGCTCCCGCCAAGAAGAAGACGCGGCGCGGCTCGCGCGGCGGGCGCAACCGGAAGAAGAGGCCGGCTGCGGCGGGCGCTGATGAGACCGCCGAGACGGACACGGACACGGATACGGCCGCAGGCGAGATCGCCGACGCCGGCGAGTCCGGCGACGATGCAGCTGCAGCCGCGCCGCGCATCCACGTCCCCGATTTCGATCTCGAGGAGAAGCCGACGACGCGCAAGCGCTCGACGCCGAAGCCGAGGTCGGAGCCGAGAGCGGACGAGGGCGAGGGCGAGGCGGCCGAGCAGGTCGCCGCCGCGGTCGCCGATGACGGTGTCGCCGAGGACGGCGATGGCGCCGAGCCTGCCCCGCCGAAGAAGAAGACGCGCCGCGGCTCGCGTGGCGGCCGCAACCGGAAGAAGCCGGCCGGAGCGGCGACGGCGCCCGAGAACGGCGCCGACCCCGCGCCGCAGGCCGAGGAGCAGCAGGCCGAGGAGCCGACGGCCGAGGAGCCGCAGGCGGAGGTGCTGCAGGTCGACGAACCGCGGGCCGAGGCGCCTGCGACGAACGGAGCCGAGCCCGCATCCGACGAGTACGTGCCCATGTCGGAATGGCTCGACGACCTGGACCGGTAGCAGCTACAATCGTTCGTCCCGCGGGGCACGCCCGCGTTTTTCTGCGCTTATGACTCCTTACGCGATCATCTCCGTCGGCGGCAAGCAGTACCGCGTCCGCGAGGGCGAGAAGCTGCTCGTCGACCGGCTCAAGCACGGCGCCGGGAACACGTTCCAGCCGACCGTGCTGCTCGTGGGCGGCGACGGCTCGACCGACCTCTCGCCGAGCGCCACGGTGACCGCGCGCGTGGTCGCGGACGTGAAGGGCGACAAGATCCGGATCGGCAAGTACCGCCCGAAGAACGGCTACAAGAAGCACACCGGCTTCCGCGCCAGCCTCTCGCAGATCGAGATCGAGTCGATCGGCGC
>JANPKC010000288.1:0-19552 GCA_031425855.1 Actinomycetes bacterium
CGCCCGCGTCCCGAACCGGTCGGCGAGAAACTCCTCGAGCTCCGGCCCGGCGGTGCGCCGCAGCTGGTCGCCGAGCTGTCGCGCGGCGCCACGGAGGTTCTCGATCGGATTCGGTGGCACGGGCGCGGTGTACCCGCTAGGAGCGTTCTTCGAGCGCGCGCCGGAGCTCGGCCACCTGCCGCTCGAGCCGGGCGACACGCTCCTCGAGCGGAGTTTGTGTTGGAACAACACTTGCGACGCTCGTCGAAAGCGGCGGCGCCCCGTCGTCGGCGCCGAGGAGCTGGCGCCAGCGGTCCTGGCTCTGGCCCGGGCGCCGCGGCAGCTTCTCGGCCAGCTCGGCCGCGGCGAGCGCGTCGAGCGCGGCCTGGACGTCCTCGATCGAGCCGTACGGGTAGAGCCGGTCGACCCGCTGCTTCAGCTCACCGGGGGTCTGCGGGCCGCGCAGCATCAGCACGGCGAGCAGGGCGATCTGCGACGGGACGCGCCCGAGCGCGTCGTCGAGCAGGTGGCGGTACTTCGCCACGCGGCTGCCGGGGCCGCTCGCGAGCCGGACCCAGCCGCGCCGCGAGAGGCGGTCGAGCGCGGCGCGGATCTCCGCCTCGTCGTAGTCGACGACCGGCTCGCGGTTCGTCGCCTGGTTGCAGGCGAGCCGGAGCCCGTTCAGCGAGAGCGGGTACTGCTCGGGTGTCGTCCGCTGCTTCTCGACCAGGCAGCCGAGAACCCGGATCTCGACGGCGTCCGCGTCCACGGTGCGAACCGTAGCGCGGAGCCGTCAGCTGAGCCGGCCGCGGTGCGGTGCTCGCGGCGTCGTGCTGCGGCGGCCCCAGGTCTCGATCGACCTGCCGGCGGCGCGCATGCCGCCGAGCCAGCCAAACCCGAAGAGCACGGCGCCGTAGAGGACGAGGATGACGATCCAGTCGCGCATCTGAGCCTCCCTTCGCCCTCGATCCTGCCACCGCTCGGGCGACCCCACATCCGTGGAAACCCCTGATCCCGCCCGGCGACGAGCGGGCGGGATCCAGGGTGGATGAGCGGGCCGGCGCGGCTAGACGAACTCGAGGCCGTGCCGGGGAGCAGCCTCGACGTAGCGCCCCGCCACCTCGTCGATATTGTTCGGGGGCTCCTGCGCGCCACCCGGCGCCCGCTCGAGTGTCTCCTCGAAGAAGCGCTCCATGCCCGCGGGCGTGAAGGTGAGCACCATCCGTGCCGGCTTCGTCCCGGCGTTCCGGAAGCAGTGCACGGTGCCGCGGGGGACGTTGACGAAGTCCCCTGGGCCGGCGACGATCGTCTCGTCCTCGAGCCTGAACTCGATCTCGCCTCCGATCAGATAGAAGGTCTCGTCCTCGCGGCTGTGGATGTGCGGCGGAGGGCCACCGCCGGGCGGCACGAGCGCCTCCATGGCGAAGTAGGCGCCCCCCGACTCCTCGCCTGTGACGAGGAACGTGTAGTGGTCCCCGGGGCCCCAGTACGCGGGGCCGGTCGCGACCGGGCGGTGAAAGAGTCGCGCTCCGGTCGTGGTCTCGATGACGGTCATCGCAGTCCCTTTTCGTGGTCGGAGCCCGCCCGCGCTAGAACGCGGGCGGGATCGGGTGATTCGAGCGGATCACGTCCGCCGGGTCGACGATCGCCTTGATCCGGCGCAGCCGGTGGTAGCTTTCGCTCGAGAAGAGCGAGGACGCCTTCCGGGAGCTCTCCGCGAAGTTCATGTACGTGTGCTCGGCCTCCCAGGGAGCGAGCGCGCCGCGCAGCCGCACGACCGCGTCGTGCACGACCGCCGCGATCTCGGGCGTCGGCGCGATGCCGAGCGCGAACATGATGTACGGCGCCTCCCACGCGTCGATCGCGCCGTGGCGGGAGTCGCGCCGCGCGACCGCACCGCCGAGGTGGCGGATCTCCGCCGACAGGATCGGCGAGCCGACGACGTTCTCGACGAAGAGGTCGATGAAGTGGTCGTCGACCTCGTCGAGCATGCCGCCGTCGCCCACGCCGGGAGCCGGACCCTCCGGGTCCATGTGCAGCCGGCTCAGCTCCGTGATCGGGATCGTCTGGACGGTGTCCATCACCGGGCCGAGCGCGCGGAGCGGCTCCAGCAGACGCGCGCCTTCCTCGGCCTCGCCGAGCCATATCGCCTGGACGACGACGAACGACTGGCCGCGAACGGGCTCGGGGATCTCCGGGATCGGCGGGAACTGGAGGATCCGCCCCACCGAGCTCATCTCGTCAGGCATCCCGTCCGTCCAGCCGCGCCATGCCTTCAACACCTCGTTGGCGCGGTCGACCGGGTACCAGAGGATGCCGGCGTACACCTCCGTGATCGGGAAGAGGTTGAACTCGATCGCGGTCACGATCCCGAACGAGCCGCCGCCGCCGCGGAGCGCCCAGAACAGGTCGGGCTCGTTCGCCCAGTCGGTGCGGACGAGGTCGCCCGAGGCGGTGACGACCTCGATCGCCGTCACCTGGTTGGCGCCGATGCCGTGCTTGCGGGCGAGCCAGGAGAGGCCGCCGCCGACCGTGTAGCCCATGACGCCGACGTCCGGCGAGGAGCCCGCGAGCGCCGCGAGCCCGTGCTGGGCCCCGGCCTCGACGACCTCGATCCAGATCACGCCGGCCTCGACGCGCGCGGTCCGGCGCTCGGAATCGATCGTGACGCCGCGCATGCGCTCGGTCTTGAGCAGGATCGTGTCCGAGAGATCGCCGAGCGCGCCGGCGTTGTGGCCGGTGCCCTGCGGCGCGACGCGGAGCGCGTGCGCCTTCGCGAACGCGACGGTGGCCGAGACGTCCGCGGCCGACTCGGCCAGCACGACGGCGGCCGGGTTCTGGTCGACGGCGAGATTCCACGCCTGGCGGGCGCCGTCCCAGTCGCTCTCGCCGGGGGCGACCACGTCGCCGTCCAGCAGGTTTCGCAGCGGGCCGACGTCGAGCCCGGTCTCGTTCCTTGTCAGGATTTCGGTCATTGCGGTCACCTCCGTAGCAGTGACCACATGGTGCGCCGGACGGGGCTCGAGCGCATCGGCCCGTGGGCCGAAATCACGTCAGCCGTCAGGACGAACCGGCGTCGTCCACGCGAACGAGGCTTACGAGCGGGCTTCGGCCGGCTCGAGGCGGCGCTGCACCGGGGTGGCGCCGATCGCGACGGCGATCGCCGCGGCGACCAGCGCGGTCGCGGCACTGAGCGCGAAGGTGATCGTGAAGGCCGACTCGGCCGGGACCGAGCTGTCGCCGATCGTCCGCGCCGTCAGCAGCGCGGCGCCGACCTGGCCGCCGACGACGCCGCCGATCATCCGCACGACGGTGTTCATGCCGCCGGCGACGCCCATCTCGCGCGCGTCGACGTTGTCGGCGATCAGTCCCGCCATTGCCGCGAACGCCGCGCCGACGCCGAGCCCGAGCAGTGCGCTCGCAAGCAGGACCGGGCCGGGATCGCCGTGCGCGAAGGCGAAGATCAGTGCGGCGACGCTGACGACCAGCATCCCGCCCGCGAGCGGCCACTTCGAGCCGAAGCGTCGCCCCAGCGTGCCCGCGAGCGGCCCTGCGACGAGCATCGCGAGCGAGCTCGGCAGGAGGTAGAGGCCGGCCTGCGTCGCGCTGGCGCCGAACCCGTAGCCGTGCCCGGAGTCGGTTTCGACGAAGGTCGGGACGAGGACGAAGCAGCTGAAGAGGGCGAAGCCGGAGATCAGGGTGGCGACGTTCGTGAGCAGGATCGGCCGGTGCGCCAGCATGCCGAGGTCGACCATCGGCGAGCTCGAGCGCGCCTCGACGACGCCCCAGAGCACGAACAGCGCGGCCGACAGCACGACGACGCCGAGGAGGAGCGGCGAGCCCCAGCCCCAGTGCTCTCCCTCGGTCAGCGCCACCATCAGCGAGAGCAGCCCGCCCGACAACAGCAGCGCCCCGGGGACGTCGACGCGCGACGGCGAGCGGATCGGCGACTCCGGCACGTAGCGGTCGACGAGCACGAGCGAGAGCGCGACCGGGATCGAGCCGAGCAGGAAGAGGTACCGCCAGGAGAAGTGGTCGACGATCACGCCGGAGAGGACGATCCCGAAGCCGCCGCCGACGCCCCAGACCGCCGAGAGCAGGCCGATCCCGACCTTGACCTTCTCGGCCGGGAACTCGTCCCGGATGATCGCGAAGCTGAGCGGGAAGAGAGCGCCGCCGGCCCCCGAGACGACGCGGAAGGCGATCAGCGACCAGAGATCCCACGCAAAGGCGGCGCCGAGAGAGCCGGCGAGGAAGAGCCCGAGGCTGATCAGCAGCAGCCGCTCCTTCCCGAACTGGTCGCCGAGGCGGCCGAGCACCGGCGTCAGCACGGCGCCGGAGACGAGAAAGCCCGTCAGCACCCATGTCGTCCACGCCGTGCTCTCGCCGAACGCCTCCTGGAACGTCCGGAGCGCCGGGAAGACCATCGTCTGCTGGAGCGAGAACGCGGCGCCCGCCAGCGTCAGGATCCCGAGCGTGACGTTGTAGTGCTGGCGTGAGGGGCCCACGCGTTCACGCTAGCGGGAGAGCCTTCAGAGGCGCGGCTCAGTAGTTTCGAGCAACCCGGTCAGCGTCCTCCCGGATGGCCGCGGCCTCCCCCGCTGGGATGCTCGATGTCGGCAGAGTTCACCTACGAGGCAGGAGGCCACTATGTTCACCTACGTCGGGCTGATCCAGCTCACGCCGGAAGGCAGGGAGAACCTGACGAAGGCACCCGAGTACCTCGACAAGATCCGCACGATCGTCGAGGACGAGGGAGGCACGCTCGAGCAGACCTTCGCGATCATGGGTCCCTGGGACTTTCTCGCGATCGTCAAGTACCCCGACAACGAGACAGCGTTTCGCGTGCTCGCCAGGATCGGGCTGCTCGAGGTCGTCAAGACGGAGACCTTCCCGGCCGAAGAGGTCGGCGTCTTCATGAAGGCGCTCGTCTGACGCACCGTGTGGCGCGGGGCCGGCGCCGCCGGCCCCGCCGCTACGCCCGGACGAGCGGCTTGTACTTGATCCGGTGCGGCTCGAGCGCGTCGGCGCCGCGGGTCTCCTTGACCCAGTCGGCGTACTCCTCGTAGCTGCCCTCGAACCACGTCACCTGGCTGTCGCCCTCGAAGGCGAGGATGTGGGTCGCGATCCGGTCGAGGAACCAGCGATCGTGCGAGATCACGACCGCGCAGCCGGCGAAGTCGAGCAGGGCGTCCTCGAGCGCGCGCAACGTGTCGACGTCGAGGTCGTTCGTCGGCTCGTCGAGCAGGAGCACGTTGCCGCCGCTGCGGAGCAGCTTCGCCAGGTGGACGCGGTTCCGCTCTCCGCCGGAGAGGTCGGAGACCCGCTTCTGCTGGTCGGAGCCGCGGAAGTTGAACCAGGAGACGTACTGGCGCGAGTTGACCTCCTTCTTGCCGAGCTCGATCACGTCCTGGTTGCCGGAGATCTCCTTCCCGACCGTGTTCTCGGGGGTCAGGTCGGCGCGTGCCTGGTCGACGTACGCGAGCTCGACCGTGTCGCCGACCTTCAACGCGCCCGTATCAGGTGCCTCCTCGCCCGCGATCATCCGGAACAGCGTCGTCTTGCCGGCGCCGTTCGGTCCGATCACGCCGACGATGCCGCCGGGCGGAAGCGAGAACGTCATGTCCTCGACGAGCAGGCGGTCGCCGAAGCCCTTCGAGACGCCCTCGGCGTCGACGACGACGTCGCCGAGGCGGGGCCCGGCGGGGATGTGGATCTCGACCTTGTCGAGCTTGACGTTCTGGTCGTCCGCGAGCAGCTTCTCGTACTGCGTCAGCCGCGCCTTCGCCTTCGCGTGGCGCGCCTTCGGGCTCGCACGCACCCACTCGAGCTCGCGGGCGAGCGTGCGACGGCGCGCCGACTCCTGCTTCTCCTCGACGGCGAGCCGCGCCTGCTTCTGCTCGAGCCAGGACGAGTAGTTGCCCTGGAACGGCAGCCCCTTGCCGCGGTCGAGCTCGAGGATCCAGCCGGCGACGTTGTCGAGGAAGTAGCGGTCGTGGGTGACGGCGACGACGGTGCCCTTGTACTGCTCGAGGAACCGCTCGAGCCAGGCGACGGACTCGGCGTCGAGATGGTTCGTCGGCTCGTCGAGCAGGAGCAGGTCGGGGGAGGAGAGCAGCAGGCGCGCGAGCGCGACACGGCGGCGCTCGCCGCCTGACAGCGTCGTCACGTCGCGGTCGCCTTCGGGCAGGCGCAGCGCGTCCATCGCCCGGTCGAGCGTGGCGTCGAGGCTCCACGCGTCGGCGCGGTCGATCTGCTCCTGCACCTTGGCCTGCTCGGCGAGCAGCGCGTCGAAGTCGGCGTCCGGCTCGGCGAACTGCGCCGAGATCCGGTTGAAGCGGTCGAGCAGGTCGCGCAGCTCGCGGACGCCGTCCTCGACGTTCTCGCGCACGTTCTTCGCCGGGTCGAGCTCGGGCTCCTGGGCGAGCATCCCGACGCTGGCGCCGGGAGCGAGCTCTGCGACGCCGCTCGACGGCTCCTCGAGCCCGGCCATGATCCGCAGCAGGGTCGACTTGCCGGCCCCGTTCGGGCCGAGCACGCCGATCTTCGCGCCCGGCAGGAAGCTGAGCGAGATGTTCGCCAGCACCTGCCGGTCGGGGCCGTAGAACTTGTCGGCCCGGTACATGGTGAAGACGTAGTCGCTCACAGATCGGCACGATAGCCGCATGCCCGACCTCTTCTTCGAGGACTTCGAGCCCGGCAGCGTCCACGCGCTCGGCAGCCACACGATCACCGAGGAGGAGATCGTGGCGTTCGCACGGCAGTTCGATCCCCAGCCGTTCCACCTCGACCCGGAGGCGGCGCGCGAGTCGGTCTTCGGCGGGCTGATCGCGAGTGGCTGGCACACGGGCGCGCTCTGGATGCGGCTGTACGTCGACTCGCTGCTCGGCGGCGCGTCCGGACGGGGGTCGCCCGGGATCGAGGAGCTCCGCTGGCTGGCGCCGGTGCGCCCCGGCGACACGCTCTCGGGGCGCCTGACCGTGCTCGAGGCGACGCCTTCCGCCACCCGCCGCGACCGCGGCACCGTTCGGATCCGCGGCGAGATGGTCAACCAGGACGGCATCACCGTGATGTCGATGACCTCGCGCGGCCACTTCGGCCGGCGTGCTCCTGAGTAGGCTTCGGCGATGAGCGAGATCGGCCTCTTCCCGCTCGGGATCGTGCTGCTTCCGACCGAGCAGATCCCGCTGCACATCTTCGAAGACCGCTACCAGGAGCTGATCGGCGAGTGCCTGGCGGAGGAGCGCGAGTTCGGGCTCGTCTTCGCCGACGAGGACGGGCTGCGCGAGATCGGGACGCGGGCGGCGGTGACCGAGGTGCTCGACCGCTTCGACGACGGCCGCCTGAACATCGTCGCCGAGGGGCGCGAGCGCTTCCGGCTCGTCGAGCTGACCGAAGGGCGCTCGTTCCAGACCGGGATCGTCGAGGAGATCGCCGACGACCCCGATGCGGCCGATCCGGCGGACACCGAGCACGCGCTCGAGCTGTACCACCGACTGGTCGAGCTGACGGGGGCGGAGGTCGAGGAGCCGCGGCTGGACGTGCCGCAGCTCTCGTTCGAGCTCGCCGGCCGCTTCGAGCTCGCGCCGGAGTTGAAGCAGCGGCTGCTGCAGCTCACCTCGGAGCGCGCCCGGATGAAGCTGCTCGCCGAGCTGTTGGCCGGTGCGGCCACGGCCGTCGAGCGCGAGCGGGAGATCGCCGAGCGCGCCCACGGCAACGGCAAGGTCGACCCCCGGGGCTGACACGTACCATGAGGCCGATGGCCGTGACAGCCGACGCGAAGCTCGACGTCCAGCGCATCCGCGCCGACTTCCCGTACCTGGAGGAGCTGTCGAACGGCAAGCCGGTCGCCTTCCTCGACTCGGCCGCGTCGACGCAGAAGCCGCGACAGGTTCTGGACGCGATGCACGACTTCTACTCGCACCGCTACGCGAACGTCCACCGCGGCGTCTACCGGCTCGCCGAGCGCGCGACCGAGGGCTACGAGGGCGCCCGCGAGAAGGTGCGCGCGTTCGTCAACGCGCCGTCGACGCGCGAGATCGTCTTCACGCGCAGCGCCACCGAGGGGATCAACCTCGTCGCCTACGCCTGGGGGCTCGAGAACCTCGGCCCCGGCGACGTCGTCGTGATCACCGAGCTCGAGCACCACTCGAACTTCGTCCCGTGGCAGTTCGTCGCCAACCGCACCGGGGCGAGCTTCAAGCACATCCCGATCGACGACGCGGGCGAGCTGCAGCTCGACGCGCTCGACGAGATCGCGGCGTCGGGGAAGGTCAAGGTCGTCGCGAACAACCTCGTCTCCAACTCGCTCGGCACGATCAACCCGGTCGAGAAGCTGGCGGCCTGGGCGCACGAGCAGGGCGCGATCATGGTCGTCGACGCGGCGCAGGCGGCGCCGCACCGGCCGATCGACGTGCAGGCGCTCGGCTGCGACTTCCTCGCGATCTCCTCGCACAAGCTCTGCGGGCCCACCGGCGTCGGGGCGCTCTGGGGGAAGGCGGAGCTGCTCGAGCAGATGCAGCCGTTCAACCTCGGCGGCGAGATGATCCGCTCGGTCGCGCTCGACCGGACGAGCTGGAACGAGCTGCCGTACAAGTTCGAGGCCGGCACGCCCGCGATCGGCGAGGCGTACGGCTTCGGCGTCGCGATCGACTACCTGAGAGAGGTCGGACTCGACGCGATCGAGCGGCACGAGCACGAGCTGACCGAGTACGCGCTCGGGAAGCTGGCGGAGCTCGACTGGGTGCGCGTCTTCGGCCCGCCCGTCGAGCGCCGGGCCGGAATCGTCTCCTTCGACGTCGAGGGGATCCACCCGCACGACGTGGCGCAGATCCTCGACTGGGAGGGCGTCGCCGTCCGGGCCGGCCACCACTGCACGCAGCCGCTGATGGCGCGCCTCGGCGTCGCGGCGACGACCCGCGCGAGCTTCTACCTCTACACGATCCCAGAAGAGATCGACCGGCTGGTCGACGGGTTGCACAAGGTCAAGCAGCACCTGGGATGAGCGAGTTCGACCAGCTGTACCGCGAGGTCATCCTCGACCACTACAAGAACCCGCGCAGTCACGGGCTGCTCGACGCCGCCGACGCGCAGGCGGAGGGCCAGAACCCGCTCTGCGGCGACGAGGTCACCGTCTCGCTCCGCTTCGACGGCGAGACGATCTCGGAGGTCGGCTTCGAGGGCCGCGGGTGCGCGATCTCGCAGGCTGCGACGTCGATGCTGACGGAGATCGTCGTCGGCCGCAGCGCCGAGGACGTGGCGCGGATGCCGAAGGAGGAACTGCTCGAGGAGATCGGGATCCCGCTGACGCCCGTGCGGCTCAAGTGCGCGCTCCTCGGCCTCGGCGTGCTGAAGGTGGCCCTGCACAAGTCGAAGGGGACGCCGCTGCCCGACGAGTGGACGCAGGGCGACGACCTGACGATCTCGTGACGGTCGACGTCTGCCCGGTCGCGGAGCTGCCGCCGGGGCACGTGAAGATCATCTGGTCGGGGCCGCTCGCGATCGGGGTCTACAACTGCGACGGCAGCTACTACGCGATCGAGGACCGCTGCTCGCACGACGACGGGCCGCTCTGCGAGGGCGAGTGGGAGCCCGACTCCTGCATCGCGATCTGCCCGCGCCACGGCGCCCGCTTCGACATCACGACGGGGCGCCCGCTGACGCTGCCGGCCTACGAGCCGGTCGACACGTTCCCGGTGAAGGTCGAGGACGGCTGGGTCAAGGTCGACGTCTAGGCCGCCTGCTACATTCCGGATATCCGCGGAAAGGAGGTGGTCCGGCAGTGGAGATTTCCAGTACGGGCAGTGGAGGTGCCAGCCGGTAGGGACGTGCCCCTAAGACCTGCAAGGGGAATCGTCTAGCCAGCGTAGGGGGCTCGCGGAGGTGTCGTCTCGGACACCGATCGCGCCGCTTCGGCAGGAAGCGTCCCTCCCAATTCAGGCTGGTACCGAAGACTGAAGGGCCGCGAAAGCGGCCCTTCGTCTTGCGCTGACGCGTCCCGTTCGCACACGTCGGGGCCAGGACCCGACGTGGCCGTCGCGGACGTGTGGGGTCCTGGCCCCGGCATCGGCCGCAATGGACTAGTCCTTCGAGGTCGCGCGGCGGAGCTGCTCGTCGAGCGGGACGAGCGGGAGGCCGAACGTGTCGACCGCGTCGGGGTTCGAGACGACGTTGTCGCCGGCCGCGAGCATCTTCAGCTGGTCGCGCGTCACCGGCGGCTTCGGCAGCCTCTCCAGCACCGCCGCCTGCATCCGCATCAGGCTGAACGGGACGTGCAGGCTCGGCCGGTGCGCACCCTGAGCCCGCTTCAGGCGCGACCAGAACTCGTTCCAGGTCACCACGTCCGGGCCTCCGAGCTCGAACGTGCGGTTCGCGGCCCCCGGCTTCTCGATCGCGGCCGCAAAGTAGGCGGCGACGTCGTCGACCCAGATCGGCTGGATCCGCTGCGTCCCCGGCCCGACGATCGGCGTCACCGGCGCCAGCTTGGCGATCCGCTTGAACTGGCCGAGCGCGCCGCCTTCCCGGCCGAAGACGAAGCTCGGCCGGAAGATCACATGCTCGATCCCCGACGCCTTCACGTCCTGCTCCATCTGCCACTTCGCGCGGTAATAGGGGACGAGATCCTTCGTCTCCTCGCTGGTGCCGAGCGCGGACATAAGCACGAAGCGCCGGACGCCGGCATCGCGCGCCGCGTCGAGCAGGTCGCGTGTCCCCTGCTCCATCACGCTGCGGAACTCGTCGGGCTTGCCGGTCAGGATCGCGACCAGGTGGACGACGGCGTCCTGGCCCGCGACGGCGCGACGCAGGCTCGCCGCGTCGGTCATCGAGCCCTCGACCGCCTCCTGGCTCGGCAATGCCGCGCTCGACCCGGCCCTGTGCTCGAGCACCCGAACCGTATGCCCGTCGTCGACGAGCTTCCGGACGATCGAGGGCCCGACGAAGCCGGTCGCCCCGGTGACGAGCACCCTCACGACTCGAAGTTCTTCCAGTAGCGGCTCGGCGTCGGCCCCTTCTGGCCCTGGTACTTCGAGCCGAGGCCGCCGGAGCCGTACGGCTTCTCGGCGGGCTCGGTCAGCTGCACGAACGAGAGTTGGCCGATCTTCATCGCGTGGTAGATCGTGATCGGGAGGTTGGCGACGTTCGAGAGCTCGAGCGTGACGTGGCCGTCCCAGCCGGGGTCGATGAAGCCCGCGGTCGAGTGGATCAGGAGCCCGAGGCGCCCGAGCGAGCTCTTGCCCTCGAGGCGCGCGACGAGGTCGTCCGGGAGCTTGACGCGCTCGAGCGTCGACCCGAGCACGAACTCGCCGGGATGGAGGATGAACGGCGTCTCGTCGTCGATCTCGACGAGCTCGGTCAGCTCCTCCTGCTCCTGCTTGACGTCGATGTACGGGTAGCGGGAGTTGCGGAAGACGCGGAAGTAGCGGTCGACGCGCACGTCCAGGCTCGACGGCTGCATCAGCGATTCGTCGTAGGGCTCGACCTCGATCCGCCCTTCGCCGAGCAGGCGGCTGATCGTCACGTCGGAGAGGACCACCCGGCGATTCTACGGGTCCGTTGCAAAGCGGACGTTTTCCACATACTGTTCCCGCCCCGTGTCGATGCTGTTCGAGCAGATGGAGCCGAACGAGCGCTTCCGCGCGAGGCGTGAAGAGGCACGCCGTCGCCGCAGGCGTCGCCGCGCCATTGCCTTCGGCCTCCTGCTCGGCGTCACCGCCAGCGCGACGCTCGGCGCCCGCTTCGTCATCGACGACGAGCACGCTGCGACGGCCGCGGAGAAGCAGGAGGCACCGGCACAGGAAGCGGCGAAGCCGGCCGCCAAGCCCGTCGCCGCGAAGCAGCCGCGCGCGCTTCCCGACGAGGTGCGCGGGATCCACGTGACGATGGCGCTCGCCTCGCTCGACGGCAAGCTCGAGGAGTACCTGAAGCTCGTCGACGAGGGCATGAACACGATCCAGCTCGACGTCAAGGACGAGAACGGCGAGATCGGCTTCATCCCCTCGGCCGTGCCGCTCGCCTCGGCGGTCGGCGCGGCGCGGCCGTACTACCGGCCGCGCGAGGCGGCGAAGCTGATCCACCGCAAGGGCGTGTACCTGATCGGCCGCGTCGTCACCTTCGAGGACCCGCGCCTCTCCGAGGGCAAGCCCGAGTATGCGATCAAGAACCCGGACGGCTCGGTCTGGCACAACCACGCCGGGCTCGGCTGGACGAACCCGTACGACCGGCGGGTGTGGGACTACAACGTCTCGATCGCGGAGGTCGCCGCGCGCGCCGGCTTCGACGAGATCCAGTTCGACTACGTCCGCTTCCCGACCGACGGCGCGATCGACTCGATCGTCTACCCGAAGAAGACGTCGACGGCGCCCGGGTGGGTGATCGCGCAGTTCGTCCACTACGCGACCCAGCGCCTGAAGCCGCTCGGCGTGCGCGTGTCGGCCGACGTGTTCGGCCTCTCGGCGACGCGCGACCTCGGCATCGGCCAGATCCCCCGCCGGCTGGGGAAGTACCTCGACGCGATCTACCCGATGGTCTACCCCTCTCATTACGGCCCAGGCGAGTACGGGCTCGAGGACCCCAATGCCTCGCCGGGAGCGACCGTCGAGTGGTCGCTCTCCGACTTCCGGCGCGAGCTGAAGCAGAGCAAGGCCCAGCTGATCCCGTGGCTGCAGGACTTCTCCTACGGGCGCACGTACGAGGCGGACGACGTCAAGGCGCAGATCGAAGCGGCGCGGCTGATGGGAGCGCGCGGCTACCTGCTCTGGAACCCGCTCGGGATCTACACGCCCGGCACGCTCGCCCCGGCCTCGTAACACGCGTTACACTCGCGGCCGAATGGCGATCGGCGACGTGATGAGAACGCGTGTCGTGACCGTCGAGCCCGGCGACTCCGCTCGCCTGGCCGTGCTGCGGATGCTGGAGGAGAGCGTCGGCTCTGTCGCGGTCTGCGACGCGGGCAAGCTCGTCGGCATCTTCACCGAGCGCGACGTGCTCGGGCTCGCCGGCGAGGGCACCGATCTCGACGCCGTGCGGGTCGGCGACGTGATGACGCGCGACCCGGTCACCGTCGACGCGGACGTCCAGATCCTCGACGCCGCCCGGCTGATGGGCGAGCGGAAGATCCGCCATGTCCCCGTGGTCCAGGGCGACCATCTGCTCGGAATGATCGGCATCCGCGACGTCCTCGGCAGCCTCGTCGAGCGCGCCTGGCAGGCGCGGGACACCGACGCGCACGACACCGCCCGCTCGCTCTTCCGGCGCGACTGACGGCTCTACGGCGCGAGCCGCGTGCGAGACCAGCCGACCGCGTCCAGCTCGTAGCGGACGCGGTCGTGCAGGCGATCGTCGCCGTGCTGCCAGAACTCGTACGCATCGGGCACGAGCCGGAAGCCGCCCCAGACCGGCGGCAGCGGCACGTGGGCACCGAACCGCGTCTCTGCGTCCGCGTAGAGGCGCTCGAGCTCGGCGCGGTCGGCGAGCGGGCGGCTCTGTGGCGAGGCCCAGGCGGCGAGCCGGCTGCGGAGGGGCCGGGTACGGAAGTACGTCTCCGACTCCGGTGCGTCGATCCGCCCGACCCGCCCCTCGATCCGCACCTGGCGGCCGAGTGCCTGCCAGTGGAAGAGCAGCGCCGCGAACGGGTTCTCGGCGAGCTCGCGCCCTTTCCGGCTCTCGTAGTTGGTGAAGAAGGCGAAACCTCGGTCGTCGGCGCTCTTCAGCAGCACCATCCGCACGGACGGCCTCCCGGCACGCGTCGTCGTCGCGATCGCCATCGCCTCCGGAAGGTCCAGTCCGTCCGCGCGGGCGTCGGCGAACCAGCGCTCGAACTGGTGCAGCGGCTCGGGGTCGAGATCGTGCTCGTCCATTGCGCCGAGCCTAGTGACGGCTGAGATACCCTGCGCCACCATGGCGACGACGAAGACGATCGAGATCCGCACCGCGATCCCCGGCCCGCGCTCGCAGGCGATCCTGGAACGGAAGCAGCGGGTGATCGCGAATGCGAAGTCGATCGTGCTCCCGATCGTGGCTCACGAGGGCCGCGGAGCCACGCTCACCGACGTCGACGGCAACACCTTCATCGACTTCACCGGCGGCGTCGGCTGCCTCAACACCGGTCACGCGCACCCTCGCGTCGTCGAGGCCGCCACCGAGCAGCTCTCGCGCTTCGCTCACACCGATTTCACCGTCGTCCCCTACGAGCCCTACGTCGAGCTGGCCGAGCGGCTGCTCGAGCAGGCGCCGTTCAGCGTCCCCGCCAAGGCCGCCTTCTTCAACGCGGGCACCGAGGCCGTCGAGAACGCCGTCAAGTTCGCCCGCCTCTTCACGAAGCGCCCGGCCGTGATCGCCTTCGAGGGCGCCTTCCACGGACGGACGCTGCTCTCGATGACGCTGACGTCGCGCCCGCACCCGTACAAGCTGGGCATGGGGCCGCTGGCGCCGGAGGTCTACCGGGCGCCATTCCCGTCGGACTACCGCGGGCCCGACACCGAGACCGCGCTCGCCGAGCTGCGGCACCGGTTCGTGACGCAGGTCGCGGCCGAGCAGGTGGCGGCGATCATCGTCGAGCCGGTCCAGGGCGAGGGCGGCTTCCTGCCCGCGCCGCCCGCGTTCCTGCAGGGGCTGCGCGCGATCTGCGACGAGCACGGGATCTGCCTGATCGCCGACGAGGTGCAGACCGGCTTCGCGCGCACCGGCAAGCTCTTCGCGATCGAGCACTCCGGCGTCGAGCCCGACCTGATCACGGTCGCGAAGTCGATCGCGGCCGGTCTGCCGCTCTCGGGCGTGCTCGGGAAGGCCGAGATCATGGACGCGGCTCACGACGGGGCCGTCGGCGGCACCTACGTCGGCAACCCCGTCGCGCAGGCGGCCGCGATCGCCGTCCTCGACGTGATCGAGGAGGAGAACCTGATCGAGCGGGCCGTCCAGATCGGCGAGACGATGAGGGCGCGGATGCTCGCCTGGCAGGACCGCTTCGCCGCGATCGGCGAGGTGCGCGGCCTCGGCGCGATGCTCGCGATCGAGCTCGTCGAGGACCGGGCGACGAAGCAGCCGGCACCGACGCTCGCGCAGGCCGTGATCGACGCGGCGATGCAGCGCGGCCTGCTGCTGCTGAAGGCCGGGGTGTACGGCAACGCGATCCGGGTGCTCTGCCCGCTCGTGCTCACCGACGCCGAGCTCGACGAGGCGCTGGGAGCCTGGGAGGACGCGCTCGCCGAGGCGCTCGGCTAGTTCCGTTTTCTCCCTGCAGGGAACGGTAGGTTGGTGCCAGTGGGACAACTGATCGCGGGTCGCTACGAGCTGAAGCACGTCGTCGGCACGGGCGGCATGTCGACCGTGCACTGCGCGTTCGACACGCTCCTCGAGCGGAACGTGGCGCTGAAGATCCTCCACGCCCAGTACGGCGAGGACGAGGAGTACGTCGAGCGCTTTCGCCGCGAGGCGCGCGCCGTCGCGCAGCTCTCGCACCCGAACATCGTCACCGTGATCGACCGCGGCGAGGAGGACGGCAAGCAGTTCATCGTCTTCGAGCTCGTCGACGGCGACAACTTGAAGGAGCTCGTCGAGCGCGGCGGCCCGCTGCCGGTGCGGCGTGTGCTCGAGCTCGGCCTCGAGGTCGGCCGCGCGCTCGCGTTCGCGCACGCGCAGGGCCTCGTCCATCGCGACGTGAAGCCGCAGAACGTGCTCCTGAACGGCGACGGCCGCGCGAAGGTGACGGACTTCGGGATCGTCCGCTCGCTCGACGCCGTCGGGCACACCGAGACGGGCACTGTCCTCGGCACGAGCCACTACATCGCGCCCGAGCAGGCCCGCGGCGAGAGCGTCGACGCCAAGACGGACGTCTACTCGTTCGGCGTCGTCCTGCACGAGCTGCTCGCCGGCGAGGTCCCGTACGCGGGCGACAACTTCCTCTCCGTGGCGATGAAGCACGTCAACGACCCGGTCCCGAGCGTGCTCGACAGCCGGCCCGACACGCCGCTGCGGCTGGCCAACCTGATCGAGCGCTCGCTCGCGAAGCTGCCTGCCGACCGGCCTGCGTCGATGGACGAGGTCGTCGCCGAGCTCGAGGCCGTGCTCGTCGAGCTCGAGGCGAAGGAGGGCGGCGAGGGGACGATGATCATGAAGCGTCCCGCGACCGCGCCCACCCGGCCGCCGCGGCAGAAGCGCCGGCGCGCCCCACGCGGGCGCGCACCACGACAGCGCCGCGTACCCGTCTGGCCGCTCCTGTTCGCCGGACTGCTGCTCGCCGCCGTCGTGGGCGGGATCCTGCTCGCGTCGCGCGGCGGCGACTCGCCGGGGGCCGGTGCCTCCGGCGGTGACGCGGTCAAGTTGCAGGGAGCCGCGTCGTTCGACCCGGAGTCGGGAGGCGGAGACGGCGAGGAGCACAGCGAGCGCGTCGCCGATGCCACCGACGGCGATCCGTCGACGTACTGGACGACCGAGAGCTATCGCTCGTTCTCGAAGGCCGGCGTCGGCCTCGTGCTGGAGACCACCGGCAAGCCCGGCCAGGTCGCGATCACCACCGACACGCCCGGGTTCACCGCCGAGATCCTCGCCGGCGAGTCGCCGGAGGGCCCGTTCGAGCGCGTCGCCGACGGGAAGACGGTCGGCGCGGCCGCGACCTGGGAGCTCGCCGACACCGAGGCCCCCTATCTCGTGATCTGGATCACCGCGCTCGATCGGGTCGCGCACGTGAACGAGGTCAAGGCGAGCTAGTACTCGAGCTGCGAGCGCCGCTCGTGGCGCTCGAGAGCGAGCTCGATCAGCCGGTCGAGCAGGGCGGCGTACGGGATCCCGGACGCCTCGAAGAGACGCGCGTAGACGCTCGTCGAGGTGAAGCCGGGGATCGTGTTGATCTCGTTGACGACGACGTCGCCGTCCTCGCGGACGAAGAAGTCGACGCGCGCCATCCCCTCGCACTCGGTCGCGATGAACGAGTCGATCGCCAACTCCTGGACGCGCGCCGTCGTCTCTTCCGGGATTCGGGCGGGGACGATGATGTCGGAGCCGCCCGTGTCGTACTTGGCCGCGTAGTCGTACCACTCGGCGTGCGGCACGATCTCGCCGACGACCGACGCGATCGGCGCCGGCCGCACGTTCCCGAGGACGCCGCACTCGACCTCCGTGCCCGCCACGAACTCCTCGACGAGCACCTTCTCGTCGTGGCGGCGCGCGAGCGCGACCGCGGTCTCGAGCTCCGCCTCGTCGTGCGCCTTCGAGATCCCGACCGACGAGCCGAGCCGGGCCGGCTTGACGAAGACGGGGTAGCCGAACGGGTTCTCGATCTCGTCGCCGAGCCGCAGGGTGGCGTTGCGGGCGACCGGGATGCCACGGTCGCGCAGCACCGCCTTGAAGAGGTCCTTGTCCATGCACAGCGCCGAGGCGGCGACGCCGGCGCCGACGTAGGGGACCCCCGCGAGCTCGAGCAGCCCTTGCACGGTTCCGTCCTCGCCGAACGGCCCGTGCAGCACGGGCAGGACGACGTCGACGGCGCCGAGCGCCTCGGCGGGCTTCGAGTCGGCGAGGACCGGGAGACTTTGTGTGACTGTCACACTTTCATCCTCGAGTGCGTGCAACCCGCCGGGCTCGAGCGTCCAGCGGCCGTCGCGGCCGACCGCGATCGACGTCGTCTCGTAGCGGTCGGGGTCGAGCGCCTCGAGGACGGAGCGGGCCGACGCGAGCGAGATCTCGTGCTCGCTCGAGCGCCCGCCGGCGACGACCGCGACGCGGATTCGCCGGCTCATCCGTCGGGCGGCGGCTCGAAGCGGCCGACGACGATCACGACGGTCGTTCCCTGCTCGGCGTCCGACCCGCCCTCCGGGTCCTGGGAGAGCACCTTCCCGTCGAGATCCTCGGTGTCGACGATCTCCTCGACCGCCTGCACCTCGAAGCCCGACTCCTGCAATTGCGCGATCGCGTCGGCCTCCGTCAGGCTGGTCACGTCCGGGATCTGCGAGGTCTGCGGCCCCTTCGAGACCTGGAGGGTGATCACCGAGCTCTTGCCCTGCTGTGTCCCTGCGGCGGGATTCTGGCCGACGACGACGCCCGCGGGGCCCTCGTCGTCGACGTCCTCGCGCGCGACGGCGAAGCCCACGCCCTGGAGTGTCGACTCGGCGCTCTCGAACGGCATCCCGATCACGTTCGGGACCGAGATCGGCTTCGGCCCCTTCGAGACGTTGACGCGGATCGTGGTTCCCTCGATCACTTCGGTGCCCGCCTTCGGTGCGGTAGCGAGCACCGTGTCGACCGGCTCGAGCGAGTTGACGGGGACGACGTTCGGCTTCAGTCCCGCCGCCGTCAGATTGCTGACCGCGGTATCGCGGCTTTGCCCGACGACGTTGGGGACGTCGACCTTTCGCGGTCCGGTCGAGACCGTGATCGTGACGTAGTTGCCGCGCTCCGTGCGATCGCCGGGCTCCGGATCTTGATCGAAGACCTGGCCGACGGGAATGTCCGCGTTCGGCTCGCGCGTCGGCAGCGCCTTCAAGCCGGCCGCGTTGATCTGGCTCACCGCCAGCCGCTCCTGGATCCCGACCACGTCCGGCACCGCAACTGGCTTGCTCGCGTCGAGCTGCGACTGCACCTCCTGCCAGGCGAACCAGCCGCCGACGAGCGTGAGCGCGACCAGGAGCACGCCGAGCAGCCACGGCCAGATCGAGCGGCGCCGTGCCGGCTCGTCGTACTCGTAGTAGCGGCCGGGCGTGTAGGTCGTGCTTGCCGCAGCGGGAGCGGCCGGGCGGATCGTCGTCGCCGCCTCGCCCACATCGGTGCGCGAGAGCACGGTCGTCGCCGCCTCGGCCGTCTCGGCGGAGACGCCGATGCCGCGCGCGATCCGCTCGAGGTCGGAGTCCATCTCCTCGGCGGAGTGGTAGCGGTCTGCCGGGCTCTTCGCGAGGGCGCGCAGGGCGACGTAGTCGAGGTCGCGCGGGATCTCGGCGCGGTGCGACGAGGGCGGGGCGGGGGCCTGCGACAGGTGCTTCATCGCGATCTCGACCGGCGTCTCGCCGTTGAACGGGACGCCGCCGGTGAGCAGCTCGTAGAGGACGATCCCGGTCGAGTAGAGATCGGACGTCTGGTCGACGGGGGCGCCGCGCGCCTGCTCGGGCGAGAGGTACTGGGCGGTGCCGATGATCGAGCCGGCCTCGGTCATCTGGCTCGCCGCGCCGGCGCGGGCGATCCCGAAGTCCATCACCTTGACCCGGCCCTCGCCGTCGACGATCACGTTGTGCGGCTTGATGTCGCGGTGGACGATCCCGTTCCGGTGCGCGAAGCGGAGCGCCGAGAGGATCTGGCGGGTGTAGTCGATCGCGATCCCGAGCGGCGAAGGGCCGCGCGCGACGATCAGCTCCTTCAGCGTGCGCCCCTCGACGTACTCCATCGCGATGTAGTACGTCCCCTCGGAGTCGCCGCGGTCGTAGATCGAGACGATGCTCGGGTGCGAGAGCCCGGCGGCGTTCTGCGCCTCGCGGCGGAAGCGCTCGACGAACTGGTCGTCGCTCGCGTGGCGGTCGTCGAGGATCTTGATCGCGACCCGGCGGCCGAGCTCCTGGTCGTGCGCGAGGTAGACGTTCGCCATCCCGCCCGA
>JANPKC010000289.1:0-8370 GCA_031425855.1 Actinomycetes bacterium
CCGGAGCCCGAGGGAGCGGCCGGTTAGAGCTTCTCGTCGACCTTGTCCCTGACGGCGTCGGCGGCGTCCTTGGTCGTCTCCCAGGCGTCGTCGCCGAGCTCCTTGGCGCTCTCGAAGGCATCGTCGGCGCTGTCCTTCGCCTTGCCGAGCGAGTCCTGCGCCTGGCCCTCCTTCTCCAGCGCCTCGTCGCCGGTCAGCTTGCCTTCGGCTTCCTGGAGGTTGCCCTCGATCCTGTCGTTGTCCACGTGTTGCCCCTTTCCTCGGTTGCAGGGATTCTTCCCCGCTCGGCGGGTTCCGAATCGCGGTCGGAACGGCTAGCGTGAGGGTATGCGGGACATCCTCCCCACCCTTCTCCGCTGGCAGGCCGACGGACGCCGCGCCGCGATCGCGACCGTGGTCGAGCGCCGCGGCTCGGCGCCGCGCGACCCGGGCGCCTCGCTCGCGCTGAACGACCTCGGCGAGATCGCAGGCTCGGTCACCGGCGGCTGCGTCGAGCCCGCCGTGATCCGCGAGGCGCAGGAGGTGCTCGACGGTGCTCCGGCGCGGCTGCGCGAGTACGGGATCGCCGACGACGCCGCCTTCGAGGTCGGCCTCGCCTGCGGCGGCACGGTCGGGATCCTGATCGCGCCCCTCGACCACGCGCTCGTTCCCCCGCTGGCGGAGGCCGTCGCCGGCGACCGCGCGGCGGCACTCACGATCGTCGCGAACGGCGGCCGGATCGGCGCGCAGGAGCTCCACGAGCACCCCCACGGCCCGGTCGCGCGGCTGCTCGAGGCGGGCGAGAGCGCACTCGTCGACCTGGACGGAGAGGCCGTCTTCGTGCACGCGCTGACGCCGCGGCCCGCGATGTACGTCTTCGGCGCCATCGACCACGCCGCGTCGTTGGCCCGCGTCGGCAAGCTGCTCGGCTACCGCGTCACGGTCTGCGACGCCCGCGCGGCCTTCGTGACGCCCGAGCGCTTCCCCGAGGCCGACGAGTTGGTCGTCGAATGGCCCGACCGCTTCCTGCGCAGCGCGCCCGTCGACGCGGGAACCGTGATCTGCGTGCTGACCCACGACGAGAAGTTCGACGTGCCCGCGCTGGTCGCCGCGCTCGAGACGCCGGCGGTCTACATCGGGGCGATGGGCAGCAAGGTCACGACCTCCGACCGCGAGGAGCGGCTGCGCGCGGAGGGCGTCAACGAGGCCGGGCTCGGCCGCATCCATGCTCCGATCGGGCTCGCGATCGGCGCGCGGTCCCCGGAGGAAGTCGCAGTCGCGATCGGCGCCGAGATCGTCGAGGCGACCGCTCTCGCCCGCCGGCGTGCGACGGACGAGAGCTCGGTCAGCCTGCTCGCTACTTGACGGTGAGGATGCCCTTCATGCCGCCCGCGGCGTGACCCGGGAGCGTGCAGAGGTAGGTGTACTTCCCCGCCTTCGTGAAGGTGACCTTCAGCGTCGCAGCCTTCCCGGTGGCGAGACCAGGGGTCTTCTTGCCGGCGATCTTGAAGTCGTGCTTGATCGCGCCCCGGTTCGTGACCTTGAAGGTGGTGACGCCCTTCGCGATCGTCCTCTTCGACAGCGTGAACTTGAACTCCGCAGGCTTTCCTGCTGTGACCGCCACCGTCGTCGCGGACGACGAGCTCGCGCCGCCGAAGGCGGACACGGCCGCCGCGAGCGACACGATCGCGACCAGGACGACGAGCGCAGACCCCTTCCGAAACATGCTCAAGAAACCCTCCTCGTGTGCGAACGCTACTGACGCGGAGCTTAGACGAACCTCCAGCATCCTGGAAGCTTTCGTCGCTTCCAGCCGGTAATCCGACTATCGTGAACGTATCGAGCCGGCCGACGTGCATACGGAGATCAGGGCGCCCTCGATGGACGAGGGATCGCTGGGGACGACGCTGCGGGCAATCCGAACCGCCCGCAGCCTCTCGCTCGCCCAGGTCGCCACGGCGACCGGGATCTCACGCTCGCTGCTCTCGCTGATCGAGACCGGCCGCAGCGACATCACGATCGGCCGGCTGACGCGGTTGGCCCAGCTCTACGACATCAGGCTCGCCGAGCTCGTGCCGGAGCCCCGTCATCCCGACCCGATCATCGTCAGGGCCGACGACCGTCAAGTGATGCACTACACGGCGGAGGGGATCGACGTCGAGGTGCTCGTCCCGGAGGGGCCGCACACGATGCAGGCGCTGCTGGCGACGTTCGCCCCGCTCGCGCGGATGCTGGACTTCATCCCCCAGCCGCACGAGCAGTTCACCCACGTGCTCGAGGGGCGGGTGCGGACGGAGTTCGCGGACGGCCGCGAGATCCAGCTCGAGACCGGCGACAGCGCGACGTTCGTCTCCGGGGACGGCGGCCACCGCCACACGAACCTCGACGACGGCGTCACGCGGATGGTGATCGTGATCCGCCGGCCGCGCCTCCGCTAGCGGCCGGCCACCGCTACTGGCAGACGGGCTCCGAGGGCAGCGTCAGCGCGAACCCGTAGACGGACTCGCCGTAGGTGTAGATCGACGCGACCGCGCCCGACCTGCGGATGCTCAGCGCTCCGTAGCCGATGCAGCGGCTCCAGGGAAGGTCGCCGTAGACGCTCTGCACCTTCGTCGCGGGGTCGCCGAGCGAGACACCCCGGCTCGTGCGCCAGCCGCGCGGCACGCCGAGCGTGAACACGGCGACGACACGGCCCTTCCGGAACGCGACGGCGGCTCCCGTCGTGCTGCTGCCGCGGTAGCTGTAGAGCCAGGTCGTGCGGCCGCAGACCGCGCAGAGCGTGTAGCGGGAGCCCCAGCGCGCCCGCACCGACGCCGCCGTGGAGCCGAGCTCGATCCCGCCGAGGCTCTTGCCGGGGGCGAGAACGCCCCGTGTCGGCAGCGTCGCCCCGGCGTCCGTCGCGGCCGAGCCGGCCGGGACCGAGAGCAGCAGGGTGAGCGCGAGAGCGAGCCTGAGCACGGTGGGAGGGTAGACGGGCCGGGCCTCGTGTGAGGCCCGGCCCACTGGACGACTGGCTGCCGCTACGCCTTGAGGACGGCGCGGACGCGTGCGGGTGTCATCGGCATCGTGCGGATGCGCTTGCCGGTGGCGTCGAAGAACGCGTTCGCGATCGCCGCGGCGACCGGCGCCGTGGCGGGCTCGCCCGCGCCGCTCGAACGCAGCTCCGGCCGGTTCAGGAGCGTGTACGTGATCTCCGGGGAGTCCTTGTAGCGGAGGATCGGGTACGACTCCCAGTCGAGCGTCGTGACGCGGCTCTTCGTGAACTTGACCTCCTCGATGAGCGCGCGGCTGACACCCTGGACGACGCAGCCCTCGACCTGCTGCCCGACCATGTTCGGGTTGATGATCAGGCCGCAGTCGTGCGCGGCGTAGACGTGCTCGACGCGGATCTTGCCGGTCACGGTGTCGACCGCGATCTCGGCGACGATCCCCGCGAAGGTGCTCGCGAACCCGCCGATGGCGATCCCGCGGCCCTTCTTGACGCGGCCCTTGCCGACCGCCGAGCCCGCGACGCGTGCTTCCCAGCCGGCGAGGCGAGCGGCCTCCTCGAGGACTCCGAGCCAGCGGAAGTTCTCGATGTTGAGCTTGCGGAAGGCGACCGAGTCCATCTGCGCCGCCCAGGCGAGCTCGTCGATCATCTGCTCCGAGGCGAACAGCGCCTGCGGCGCAGCCGGTGCCCGCAGGTACGCGACCTTCGGCAGCTGCGAGTCGTTCGGCACCGAACGGCCGAGGACGCGGTGATTCGTGATCTTGTACTGCGAGCCCGCGTTCTCGATGTCCGCGCCCCCGAACCCACCGAGGCTCAGCGGCCTGCCGGCGTGGTAGTCGGTGGCCTCGTTGAAGACCCACGGCTGCTGGTAGGAGACGTAGTCGTACGCCGCGATCTTCCCGTTGGCATCGACTGCGCCGCGGATGTCCACGAGCGTCGCCGGCCCGTAGAAGTCCCAACCGTGCTCCTGATCCCGGGTCAGCTGCACCCGGACAGGTGCACCTGCGAGCTGCGACATCAGCGCGGCGGCGAGCGCCGCGTCGTCCTGGAGGTTCCTGCCGTAGCAGCCGGAGCCCTCCGCGAAGTGGAAGAGGACGGTCGCCTCCGGCACGCCGAGCAGCCCAGCCACGGACGCGCGGCTCGAGTACATCGCCTGGCTCGCCCCCCAGACCTCCGCCTTGCCCGACTTGACGTCGGCGACGCCGCACGAAGGGCCGAACGACGCATGCGCCTGGTAGGAGATCGAGTAGCTCGCCTCCGAGATCCGCGAAGCGCTGCGAATCCCGCCGTCGATCGAGCCGATGTTTCGGGCGAACCGGTCGGTCGTCTTGACGGTGCGGAAGTGCTTCCAGAGGTTGCCGTTGCCGGGCATGGTCTTCGACTGCGACCACGTCACCTTCAGCTGGGTCGCCGCCTGGATCGCGTCCTGCTCGTTGGCCGAGACGACCCCGATGAAGTCACCGCGCCGGAGCACCTTGACGCCCTTGATGTTCTTGATCGAGCTCTCGTCGACGGCGACGACCTTGTCGGCCACCGAGTACGGCCCCTGACCGCGCGGCCGCACGACGCGCCCGTGCAGCATCCCGGGCAGCCGGAGCTGGTGCACGTACGGATGCGTGCCGCGCACCTTCGCCTCGGTGTCCTTGCGCTTGACCGACTTGCCGACGAGGCGGTACTGCGACACGGGCTTGAGCGGAGCCCGGCCGGTGTTCGGAGCCGAGAACGTCTTCCCGCCGAGCAGCGCGCCGTAGGTGACGGACTGCGCCTCGTTGTCGACGTTCGAGACGACACCGGCCCGAACCCGCAGCTTCGAGGTCGGAATGCCGAGCTGCTTCGCGGCGAGACCGAGCAGGACCGCGCGCGCCTCGGCGGCGGCCTGCCGTACCTGAGGCCCACCGGCCGAGATCGAGTTCGACCCGGCCGTGAACCCCTGGTTCGGAGAGGTGTCGGTGTTCCACGGAGCCCAGGAGACCTGCTGGATCGTCAGGTCGAGCTCCTCCGCCGCGATCATCAGCAGGCCCGTCGGTGCGCCGGTGATGTCGATCTTGCCGAAGGCGATCGTGGCCGTGTTGTCGGCGTGGATCGCGACCCACGAGTCGATCAGCGCCGCGTTCGGCGGGCCGACGGCCGTGCGCGCCGAGGCGCCCTTGGCGGAGCCGGCAAGCGCCGAGCCGACGACGCTGAAGCCGATCACGAGCGCGCCGCCGCCCTTGAGGAACTTCTCGCGCGGGAACTCTGTGCCGCCGATCAGCTCGTCGAGCTTGCCGTCGTCGAGGAGGTCGATCGTCCGTTCGCTGAGCAGCATCGCGCTACGCCCCCTTCGCCATCGTCGTCGCGGCCCGCTTGATCGCCTTCGTGATCCGCGGATAGGTGCCGCACCGGCAGAGATGGGTGTTCATGTGCGACTTGATCTGATCCTCGGTCGGCCGCTTCACCTTGTTCAGGAGCTCGGTCGCCTTGATCATCATCCCGTTCTGGCAGTAGCCGCACTGCGGCACCTGCTCCTCGATCCACGCCTGCTGGACCGGGTGGAGGTCGTCCGTCTTCGCGGTCGTCCGGGACTTGGCCTTCCAGAGAGCCGGCAGGCCCTCGAGCGTCGTGACGGCGCCCTTGCCCACGGCGGCGACGGGCGTGATGCACGCGCGGATCTCCTTGCCGTCGTGCAGCACGGAGCACGAACCGCACTGGGCGAGGCCGCAGCCGAAGCGCGGGCCGTTCAGGCGGAGCTCGTTGCGCAGGACGTACAGCAGGGGCGTGTTCGGTGACGCCGCTACCTGGTGAACGCGTCCGTTCACCTTGATCTTGAGTGTGTTCGCCATCGCCTCTCTCTCTGGTCGACCGGGAAGCGCGCCGAAACGGGTCGGCGTCCAACGGAGTGGAGCCTAGTCCTCCAATCGGTTGGACACAAGTGCGACTTCCTGGGCAGGGGCCGCGTTCGGCGCTAGGCTCCGTCCATGACCGTGGACAGCCTCGGCCGCCCGCTCCGCGACCTGCGCATCTCCGTCACGGACCGGTGCAACTTCCGCTGCGTCTACTGCATGCCGAAGTCGGTCTTCGGCGCCGGCTATCGCTTCCTCGACCGCAAGGAGCTGCTCAGCTTCGAGGAGATCGAGCGGGTCGCGCGGGCCGCAGTCGCGCTCGGGGTCGAGAAGCTGCGGCTCACCGGGGGCGAGCCGCTCGTCCGCAAGGACGTCGACCGGCTGATCGGGCTGCTCGCGCCGCTCGGCGTCGAGCTGACGCTGACGACGAACGCGTCGCTCCTCGCCACGAAGGCTCAGGCGCTCGCCGAGGCCGGCCTGCACCGCGTCACCGTCAGCCTCGACTCGCTCGACGACGCGACCTTCCGGGCGATGAACGACGTCGACTTCTCGGTGTCCAGGGTCCTGGACGGCATCGACGCCGCGGCCGCCGCCGGGCTGCCGGTGAAGGTGAACGCCGTCGTCAAGCGCGGCCTGAACGACGACGGCATCGTCGACATGGCGCGCTACTTCCGCGAGCGGGGCCACACGCTCCGCTTCATCGAGTACATGGACGTCGGCGCCACGAACGGGTGGCGACTCGACGACGTCGTGCCCGCCGCGGAGATCGTCGAGCGGATCTCGGCGGAGCTGCCGCTCGAGCCGGCCGAGGCGAACTACCGCGGCGAGGTGGCGCGGCGCTGGCGCTACGCGGACGGGAGCGGCGAGATCGGGGTGATCGCGTCGGTGACGCAGCCGTTCTGCGGCGACTGCACGCGCGCGCGAATCTCGGCGGAGGGCCGTCTCTACACCTGCCTCTTCGGCCTCCGCGGCCACGACCTGCGCGCGCGGATCCGCGGCGGCGCCTCAGACGAGGAGCTGCAGGAGGCGCTCGTCGCGATCTGGGGCAAGCGCGCCGACCGCTACTCGGAGCGCCGATCCGAGGCGACGGTCAGCCTGCCCAAGGTCGAGATGAGCTACATCGGTGGCTGAGCACGCCCTGGAGCCGCTGTCTCCCTTCACGGCCGCCGCCGCGCTCGAGCAGGCGGACGCGGTCGAGATCGACGTCCCGCGCGGGGAGCCGCGTCAGGCGCTCGCAGCGGTTGCGCAGGCCCTTGCCGCCCGCGAGCCGGCCGAGGCGCTGCGTGGGCGCCTGATCGAGGCCGCCGACGCGCTCGACGCTCCGGGCACCGACGAGATCAGGCTCGCGCTCGCCTGGCGGCTCTCGCTCCCGTACCTCGCGCGGGACGCGTCGATCAAGGAGGCGCTCGCAGACGTCGAGCCGCTGCTCGAGTTGCTGGACGACGAAGAGCGCGTGCTCCGCGGCCCGGTGCTCGCGCGCGCCGCCGCGCCGGCGCTCGCGGTCGACCTCGAGCTGCTGAAGGACGAGGGGTACCGCTACGTCGAGACCTACCCGCCGGCGGGCTCCGAGGGAGTCGACGTCGTCGGCATGGCGGCGACGTGGCTCACGAAGCGGATGACGATCGACGGGGACGACGCGCGACTCGCGATGCGCCGCTTTCTCGCCGTCCTCACAGAGGAGATCGAGATCGAGATGCCGCTGACCTCGGCGACGATCGATGCGCTGCTCACGGAGGAGATGCCCCTGCATCCCTTCAAGGACGAGCTCTTCCTCGCGCTCGCACGCGGGCTCGTCGAAGAGGCGATCGAGGAGCGCGGCTTCCCGTGGTAGGCGCGAGGGACGGCCCGGAGGCCGCCCCTCGCCACCGTTCCTAGAGCTCCTTCAGCGCCGCCTTCACGCGCGCGGGGGAGATCGGCAGCCGGCGGATGCGCGCGCCGGTCGCGTCGTAGACCGCGTTCGCGATCGCGGCGGGGATCGCCGTCATCGCGTTCTCGCCCGAGCCGGTCGGCGACTCGTTCGGCCGGTTGATCAGGGAGATCTTGATCTCCGGGAGCTCGGTGAACCGGAGCACCTGGTAGCTCTCCCAGTCGCGGCTCGTCGCGGCCTTGCCGTCGAGTAGCACCTCCTCCTTCAGCGTCCTCGAGACGCCATGGACGATGTTGCCCTCGATCTGGGCCTTGATCCCGGCCGGGTTGATGATGATCCCGACGTCGTGCGAGCAGACGATCCGGGTGACCTTCACCTTGCCCGTCTTCTTGTTGACCTCGACCTCGGCGACCGTGGCGGCGTAGCCGTCGATGCCCTCGTACTGCATCGCCGACATCCCGCGGCCGGTGGCGATGTCGCCCTTAGACGCGGGCTTCGGCCCGACGCGGGCGTCCCAGCCGGCCGCCTTCGCGGCGACGCGGACGCAATGCGCGAGCCGCTCGTCGCCGATGTAGCGGAGCCGGAACTCGACCGGGTCCACCTTCGCCGCGTGCGCGAGCTCGTCGATGAAGCTCTCGACCACGAACGCGAGGTAGCCGTGCGCGTTGCCGCGCAACCGGCCCGAGGGCAGGCCGACATCGACCGGCACATGGTCG
>JANPKC010000290.1:0-4567 GCA_031425855.1 Actinomycetes bacterium
CGGCTGTGCCGGTCGCGTGCAGGTTCTGGGAGCCGTGGCCGGAGCGCATCTCGACCTCGATCCCGAAGAGGTGGTGGGCGGCGAGGTAGAGCGCCGAGCCGAGGCTCTCGATCTGGAGTGGGCGCGAGAGCTGGCGGCCGATGCTGTGCGCGACGCCGTCCGGCGCCACGACGAGGAACGGAACGAAGGCGAGCGCCACGACCCCGGCGCAGAGCGCGAGGCAGACGACGGCCTCTCGACGCCCGCGTCGCCGCCACACATAGCCGAGCGCGACCGGGACGAGCACGGCCGGGAAGAGCTTCACCGCCGTCGCCGCGCCGAGCACGCCGAAGCCGAGCCGGTTGCGCCCGTGGACGAGGGCCGCGAGGGCCGCGACGACCAGCGCGGCCGGGAAGAGGTCGAACCGCGTCAGCACCACCGAGCCGAGCAGCAGCGGGAAGACGGCCACGACGGCCAGCGCCGCCACCGTCCGCTCCCGCGAGGCGCCCAGCCCACGGAGCGTCACCGCCGCGAGCAACACGGTCGTGACGCCGAGCGCCGCCATCAGCCACTCGAAGACGTCGCGGAACCCCTCCTCGTCGTCGCTGAGCAACGCCGGCACCACGAAGGCGGGCAGCGCGCCCGGCGGGTACTCGGGGCGGATGTCGCGGTAGGGCACGGCACCGTGCTCGATCGCGTTCCCGTAGGAGGCGTAGACCGGGATGTCGACGATCTCGCCGTCGTCGTACCACCCCGTGTGCAGGACCGCCCACGAGAGCAGGAAGAGCGCGGCCGCCGCGGCCGCGGCGAGCTCAGTGAACCTGCGCGGCGCGATCACGTCGATAGAGCAGTGCGAAGGCGACGAAGGGGAGGAACCAGGGGACGTAGAGATAGAACCAGTGGGTCAGCACGAGCTCGAAGCCGATCAGGATCGCGGCGGTCAGCGCGGCGAGCTGCAGGATCGACTTCCGCCGCGGCAGGAAGGCCGCGAGCAGGGCGCCGCCGCCGACCAGCACCTGCAGCACCTGCTGGACGATCTTCAGGTCGGGGACTCCGGCGGCGTGGTACTGCCCCCATCCCCAGAGCGAGAAGGGCGACTCGCGGTCGAGCTGGAAGCCGAACGTCCGCTCGGCGAAGACCCGCGCCGCGTGAAGCGGATCGGGCTCGAGCAGGAGCACGAGGAACGCCGCGAGCGTCGTCGTCGCGAAGCCGAGCGCGAACCGCAGCGCGAAGCGCCGAGACGGTAGCCGCAGCCCGTTCGGGTACGAGAGCCAGAGCGGCGCCAGCAGCAGGGCGGCGAACTTCGTCCAGCCCGCGAGCGCGACCGCGGTGCCGCGCGCCCAGGCCGATGAGGCGAGCCAGAAGCCCCAGATCAGGAAGGCCGGCATGATCGCGTCGTTCGTGTTCGAGTTCGACGCGTACAGGGTGAAGGGGTAGGCGGCCCAGGCGAACGCGAGCGTCGCCGCGAGTCGAGGCCCGCCGAAGCGCCGCCCGACGAGCGCGAGCCCGAGGATGCAGAGGCCGTCGAAGAGGAGCGACGTCGCGTGCGCGGCCCAGAGCTCGTCCCACTTCCCCGTCCAGCCGAAGACGGCATAGCCGGGCAGGTAGGCCAGATACGAGACGGGCCCGTAGGTGTCGCCGCGGGGGTTCGACGCCTCGCAGCGGCCGTTCGTCTGGATCCGCTCGCGGATCTCGCCCTCGGCGTCGGCGGTGCCGCACGGCTTCAGGCTCTCCTGCACGGGCATGTGGCCGTAGGGCATCTCCCCGTTGGCGATCCGCTGCGCCCCGACCACGCCGGCGAAGCCGACGTCGATCACGCTCCGCTGCGCCTCGACATTGAGGCCGACGCGAAAGCCGGCGAGGAAGACGCAGGCGGCGGCGAGCAGCCACACAGGCCAGACGGGCGCCGACGCACGCGGCGGCCGGTCGCGCCTTGCGATCCAGAGGCAGCGGCCGAGCAGATAGACGAGCGGCGGATAGGCGAGCGGTGCGCTCCAGAAGATCTCGCCCTCGTTGAAGAAGCGAAGCGAGATCGAGAACGAGAGCAGCGCGAGCAGGTCGAGGTTGCGCAGCGAGAACGGGCGCCGCAGGTCGGCGAGACCGACGAAGAAGAGCGCGCAGAACGTCAGCCAGAGCCAGATCCCGTTGATCGTCTTGCCGCCGAACGCCCCCGCGCCGCCGCGCGCCATCGTCCACGCGACCTGCGGGCCCGTCCACGCCTCGATCACCTCGCCGGTGCGGTCGTCGACCTTGCCGAGGACGATCTGCCCCGCCTCGCCCGACCATGCCTTCACGACCCACTCGTCGGTCGCGGGCCGGTACTCGGCGTCGGTCTGCGGCTTCGGCGGGTAGCGGTCGAGCCAGTCCGCCACCTTGCCGTCGCGGAGCAGGATCGCCGTCGCCGCCTGCTCGCTCAGACGGGCGGAGCCTTCGGCGGGGACGAACGGCGTCTCGACGAGGCGGCCGTCCTCGTCGAACACCGGCTCGGTCGGCGCCGCCGCCGCGCCGGCGGAGGCGCCGAGCGCGAGCGCGGCGAGCGCTGCCGCTAGGGCCGGGAGCCGCGTCCGAAGGACCAGAGCTTGTTCCCCACGAAGTTCCACGGGGTCACGAGCACGATCGCGAGCGCCTGAGCGAGCACCTTGCCGACCTCGAACGAGTCGACCAGCAGGTGCAGGATCAGCAGGTTGGCCGCGAGCGCGATCGTCGAGACGACGAGGAAGCGGAGCCCCTGGTACGCGACGTGGCCGCGCTGGCCGCGAAACGTCCAGAGCCGGTTCCACGTGTAGTTGCTCGTCACCGCGACGAGGAACGAGCCGGTCGCGGCGAGCAGATAGTGGACATCGCCCGCCTTCAGCAGCAGCGTGTAGACGGCGAGATTGACGGCGTAGCCGCTCGCGCCGACGAGGCAGAAGCGGATCAGCTGCAGCCAGTTCTCGCGCCGGCCGAGGGCTCCGCGCGTGCGAGCGAGCGCAGCCGAGGCGCTGGGAGCGGTGGAGCGCTGCATCGCCGCGCGAGCCTAGCTCAGGTGGGCCGAGAGCGGAATCACGAGGGCGCCGTCGTGCTCGACGCGGGCGCCGGCGAGCTCGGGGACGCTTGCGAGCGAGCGGCTGCGCGTGCGGTAGAACGCGAGCTCGCGGGGATCGAGCAGCGTCAGCGTGCTGTCGATCTCGATCCCCTTCGCTCCCAGGTGCGCCGTCGTGAACGGGAGGAAGCGGTTCGCGCCGTCACCGCAGAGGACGTCTAGACCGAGGATGCGGGCCTCCTCGGCATCGAGGAGCACGCTCTCCACTTCCCCGAGCCGGATGCCGCGAGTGAGCACGGGCGCGCGCAGCAACATCGATGCCGTGTGACCCCCCACCACCGACGGTCTACCCGAGCCTCCCCTCGACGAACCCTTCCGACCCGAGGAGCGGCACGAACCGGCACGGCACCGTCCGGGAGCGAACCGGCCCGTCCGGCCCTCGCTCGACGACCTCGAGCCACTGGTCGCGGCGGCTTCCGACCGGCACGACCACGCGGCCTCCCGGGGCGAGCTGGCCGTACAGCGACTCCGGCACCGCCGGCGCCGCGGCCGCGACGACGATCCCCTCGAACGGCGCTCGCTCCGGGACACCGAGCGTTCCGTCCCCTGTTCGAACGTCGACTCGCCCGTAGCCGAGGCGCTCGAGCGTGCGCCGCGCCCGCTCGGCGAGCTCGGGAACCCGCTCGATCGTGACCACCTCGTCCGCGAGCTCCGCGAGCACGGCCGCCTGGTAGCCCGAGCCCGTCCCCACGTCGAGCACGCGACCGCCCTCGAGCCCGAGCGCCTCGAGCATCGAGGCGACCATGAACGGCTGCGAAATCGTCTGGCCGTGCCCGATCGGCAGCGCCCGGTCGGCAGAGGCCTGGCGACGGAGCTCGTCCGGGACGAACTGCTCTCTCGCCACGGCTGCGATCGCGGCGAGCACGCGCTCGTCCCGGATCCCGCGCCGGGCGAGGAGCCGGGAAAGCTCCCGCCCGTCGCTCATGCCCTGGCCGGCGCCCGCGTGTAGGCCGGAGCCTCGACCCCGAAGTGGCCGAGCACGGCGGGCATCACCTCGACGATCGATGCCGGCAGCACGTCCAGCCCGACCGTGAGCATCGGCACCTCGGAGTCGCCCCGGAGCAGCGACCCGTGCGAACCGCCGCCCGAGTGATGCCGTCCGGCGAGGTCGGCGAACTCCCAGCCCGCGGCGGCCGAGACGATCAACTCGCCCGCGTTCGGGTTGGCGAGCGCGGCCCAGGCGCGCTCGAGCCCGTCCGGGTGGCCGAGGATCGCCGCGTCGCCGCTCGTGCCGTTCGGCGTGAACCGAAGCTCCTCCCCCTCGCGCCGCGCAGCCCCTTCCTCCCCCTCGCGCCATAGGACGACATCGACGCCGGGATTGCCGTCGAGCCGCCGCGCAAGCGTCGCCGGATCGCCGTCGCCGTAGACCATGCCGGCGCGGTTCGAGGCGGTCACGATCTCGTCCGGGAAGACATCCTGCAGCCGCGCCACCTCGCCGACGGTCGTCTGGCCGTGGTCGGAGCAGAGGATGACGGCGTAGCGCTCGAGGAACTCGTCGGCGCCGCC
>JANPKC010000291.1:0-4709 GCA_031425855.1 Actinomycetes bacterium
CGCGTCTTCCCGATCTCGAACTGGACCGAGCTCGACGTCTGGCAGTACGTCGCCCGCGAGCAGCTGGAGCTGCCGTCGATCTACTTCGCCCACGAGCGCGAGGTCTTCAAGCGCGACGGGATGCTCTACGCGGTCAGCGAGTTCGTCGAGCGGATGGAGGGCGAGGAGCCGTTCGTGGCCTCGGTTCGCTTCCGGACGGTCGGCGACATGAGCTGCACCGGCGCGGTCGCCTCCGACGCGGCGACGCTCGAGCAGGTCGTGACCGAGATCGCCGCGACGCGCATCACCGAGCGCGGCGAGACCCGCGCCGACGACCGCGCGAGCGAGGCGGCGATGGAGGACAGGAAGCGCGTTGGCTACTTCTGAGCTGATGGCCACCGACCTGCTGCGCCTCGTCACCGCGGGCTCGGTCGACGACGGCAAGTCGACCCTGATCGGGCGGCTGCTCTACGACACGAAGCAGATCCTCGTCGACCAGCTCGAGCACATCGAGGAGACCTCGAAGCGCCGCGGCGACGGCTACGTCAACCTGGCGCTGCTGACCGACGGCCTCCGCGCCGAGCGCGAGCAGGGGATCACGATCGACGTCGCCTACCGCTCGTTCGTGACGCCGCGCCGCCGCTTCCAGCTCGCCGACGCGCCCGGGCACGTCCAGTACACGCGCAACATGGTCACCGGCACGTCCACCGCGGACGTCGCGATCATCCTCGTCGACGCGCGCAAGGGCGTGATCGAGCAGACGCGCCGCCACTCCTACATCGCGGCGATCCTCGGCACGCCGCACGTCGTCGTCGCCGTGAACAAGATGGATCTCGCCGACTTCTCGGAGGAGCGGTTCCGCGAGATCGAGCAGGAGCTGCGCGAGACGAGCGAGCGCCTGGGCCTCCGCGACGTGCACGTGATCCCGATGTCCGCGCTGCGCGGCGACAACGTCGTCGAGCGCGGGGAAGGAATGCCCTGGTACGAGGGGCCGACGCTGCTGGAGCACCTGGAGACGGTCGAGATCGCCGGCGACCGCGACCTCGACCACCGCCGCTTTCCCGTCCAGTGGGTGATCCGCCCGATCTCGGACGAGCACCACGACTACCGCGGCTACGCGGGCCAGGTCGCAGGCGGCATCTGGAAGGCCGGCGACGACGTGGTCGTGCTCCCGTCGGGCCGCCGCTCGTCGGTGGCGTCGGTCGAGACCGCGGACGGGCCTCTGGACGCGGCCGTTCCGGGCATGTCCGTCACGGTCCGGCTCGCCGACGACGTCGACGTCTCCCGCGGCGACATGCTCTCCGAACCCGAGCAGGCGCCGACCGTGGCGCGCGAGCTCGAGGCGACGGTGTGCTGGATGGCCGAGAAACCGCTCGAGCCACGCGCGAAGCTCGCGATCAAGCACACGACGCGCACCGTGCGCGCGATCGTCGACGAGCTCGTCTCGGTCGTCGACATCCACACGCTCGAGGACCAGCCCGGCCCGGAGCGGCTGGAGCTGAACGACATCGCCCGCGTGCGACTGCGGCTCTCGGAGCCGCTCGCCGTCGACACCTACGCCGACAACCGCGCCACCGGTGCGTTCATCCTGATCGACGAGTCGACGAACGACACGGTCGGCGCCGGGATGATCCTGTCGGCGTCGAGCTAGCCTCGACTTCGAGCGTAAGCACGCTCGCCCAGGCAACCGTCGTTCCAACTCGCGAGCTTAGGGAACTCTCGCTCTTAAGCCTGCGCAATCACCGCCGATACGGTGAAGAGTGATAGGACCAGAGACTGATGAGTGGGAGAAGGGCACGTATCAGATCGGCATCGCCATTCTCTGCCTGCTTGTGGCGATACTCCTCGCACTCTGGTCGGAGTGGACGGCAGCGATCATCGCCACCTTGATCGCGATCATGAGCTTCGTTTTGGGTCTTCGGCAGCTGCGAGCTGATGACGACTAGCCCGCTGAGCCTCAGGCGTCATTCCCGAACGCTGGCCCATGCGAGGGCGCTGGGCTGTGTGGCACGTACTCTCGTTCTGCGGGAGCGACGCCGGCAGCTGCAAGCGATGCAGGGAAGACATAAGCTCGACAGATGAAGCAAGCCGCGCTCGGAGCTCTCCTCGTCGCACTCGCGGCAGTCGCGTGGTCGTCGTCCAGTGGCTCGGCGGCCGTAGCGGGTGAGCCGGCAGCCCTCGCCGCGACGCCTGCGCAACAGCTGCAGCAGGCGCGAGCCGGAACGCAACGGTTCAAGTCGGTGGCTGCCGCCAAGCTCGCGGGCTACAAGCAGTCGACCCCGTGCATCGATGGGAAAGGGATCCACTTCCGGAACATGAAGCACTATCGAGAGCCCGGGGTCTTCCCCGGCAGGCCGGAGATGTTGCTCTACGAGCCGACCGCGAAGGGCCTCGTCCTTGTCGGCCTCGAATACGAGCTGGCCGATTCCGATCAGCGGTACGAGACGACGAAGGATCGTCCGAGGCTGTTCGGGAAGCTGTTTGAAGGCCCGGTCGACGCGCACCCCACCGGACCGCAGAAGCTCCACTACCACCTTCACGTCTGGGCGTGGAAGCCCAACCGGAGCGGTCTCGTCAGCGAGTTCCACTCGAACGTCGGCTGCGGCTAGCAGCAGCGACACGCAGACCCGACGCGCTCGGAGCTAGTCCTCGCCTTCCCAGTACTCGGCCGCAGGCCCTGGCCTCGCGAACATGACGTCGTCGTCCTGGGCGCCCTTGGCGAGAATCTTGCCGGTGTCGAGGGACTCGATGATCTCCCCGGCGATCATCGAGGAGAGCATGAGCACGCGAATGGGCGAGTCCGTTGGGTTGATGATCTGATGCGCGCCGTCCTTGCCCCGCGGAAAGCAGGCGACGTCGCCCTCCTTCAGCACCTGCTCACCTTCGGGCGTGCGCAGCGTCGGCTCGCCGCGGAGCACGATCATCCTCGTTCAGGTAGTGCGTGTGGTAGGGCCAGAGCTTGTCGCCGGGCTCGACCTCGGACATGGTCGCGCCGATCAACTCACCGCCGATGCGTCGGCCGACGAGCGCGCCGCTGGCGCGCCAGCCCTCGCGGTCACGCGTCCCATCCCACTCGTCGCTGTTGAGGTTGAACGCCTTCACCCGGCGAACGTATCCGAGCTGCGCCGGAGAGGAGCCTGGCCCGGCAGCCGCTGCGGTCACCGCGGCAGCGGGTTCGCGCCGGTGGCGGTGACGAGGCGCTGCGGAACCCAGTCCTCGACGTGGCTGAAGCCCTCGAAGCGCCCCTCCTCGTCCTCGACGACGTCGAAGAAGGAGCGCCGGTAGAACTTCACGTGGGTGAAGTCCTCGAAGAGGACGTAGACCGGGTCGACGTCCGCGCTCTGGAACTGCTGCCCGGTCAGCACGGCTCGATGCTTGCGGGAGAACTCGTCGAGCTCGTCACCGACGACGACGCCGAGGTGCTCGAGGCCCATCCGGTAGACGCGCTGGTGCACGGGCGGGATCAGCTCGATGCGCGAGCACGGCTTCCCGTCGAGGACGTCGAGCGGCTCGGCGAGCACGATCAGGGAGATCGGGCGCCCGTTCCAGACGTTCTCGCGGTTCGTCCTCGCGTGGTGCTCGAGCAGCGTCCGCTGGTGGACGTACAGGTCCCAGTCGGCGACGCGGACGGCGAGGTGGCTGAGCGGGTAGGGCGCGATGTCGATGCCGCGGGTGAGCAGACGGTCGCGCTGCATCGCCGCGAAGGCGCGATAGTCGCCGATGATCTCGGCAATCGGGTCAGACGTCGCCACGTGGCACCTCATCCGTGATCGTACGAGATGCACTGCGCGAGGCTCGGGCCGAGCGGTCTGCCACGTCGGCAGGCTGATCGGCCGGGGTGCTACTGCGCCTCGGGGTCGGATCGAGCGATGTGCGCGAAGTATTCGCCGTAGGTACCTCGTGCCTCGAAGTGCTCGGCGGGATAGCCCTCGGGCTTCAGCTGCCGTGCAGCCTTTCCGCACTGCACGGCCACCTCGGACCAGGCCGCTTCAGCGCCCGCGCCGTCGCAGAACCACGGGTCCCGGCTGCAGATGTACTCGACGGCGTAGAGCAGTTCCGGCTCGGCAGCGGCTGTCCCCCCGAAGTAGTCGAAGACCTCGCGAAAGGTTTTCCCGCACCCTTCTTGTGTCCCCATTCCGGTCAGGTAAGGCGGCTGCGTGACGGCCCACCAGGCGAGGAACATCAGCCGCAGGCCCGTCTCCAGATCCCGTTTTCCGGCCCGCCATCGAGCCTCGAGCATGGTGTGGGCATCTCCGAGCCGAGGCGGCGCCCCCGGCCGGCTGTGCTCGTTCTCGACGGCGGTGATCTGATCGAGCTCCGGAACCACTACACGCTCGCTCTCGGGTGGGTGAGCGACAGGCATGGTAGATCGGCGGTCAAACTTCGCGCCCGGCGGCGCGTCGAAAAGCATGTGAGCGCGAAGCGTCGTCGAGGCTGCACCACTGGCTGAATCACACTGGGGAGGAACGGGCCTCAGGGGGACCCTGCTCGGAGTCCTCGGCGCCCTCGGTCTCGCGGCGGGGCTGATCGCGCTCTTCGCCTGGAGCCCGTGGAAGGAGGCGACGGAGGTCGAGTGGCTCGGCACGTACAGGGCGTGGTCCGACGGCGTCGACGCGCCGCTGCGTGCAGGCCTGTTCGTCTCGCGGTCGGAGTGCGAGACGACGTTCGACGACGAGGTGGGAGCGCCGCCGCGGGAGCGGCTCGACGCGGTGGCGGCGGCCGCGCGCCGC
>JANPKC010000292.1:0-11683 GCA_031425855.1 Actinomycetes bacterium
GCCGCCTCGCCAACGACGTGGATGTCCGGTTCGGCTTCGAGGATCATCCGGAACCCAGCCCGCACGAGCGCCTGGTCGTCGACGACCAGTGCCCGGATGACCATCAGTGGGCCTGGCCGACGAGGGGGAGGCGGGCCCACACCGCAAAGCCGCCGCCGGCTCGAGGCCCGGTGCGCAGCTCGCCGCCGACCACGTCCACGCGCTCGCGCATGCCCAAGAGACCGTGACCGCCCGAACCCGTGGCCGCCACCACGCCCCGGCCATCGTCGAGCACCTCCACCACGACGTCATCGTGCTCGTAGCGCACGCGCACCTCCACCGCGGCAGTGGGGCCGGCGTGCTTCAGCGAGTTGGTGAGGGCCTCCTGCACGATCCGGTACGCGGACAGGTCGACGCCGGCCGGGAGCTTCACGGGTGTCCCCTCGACGGTCAGCTCGACCGGCAGCCCCGAGAGGCGCACCTGCTCGACCAGCTCGGGCAGCGTGCCGATCCCCGGCTGCGGCGCGAGGGCGGGCCGCTCGGTCTCGGTGCGCATGATCCCGAGCAGCCGGCGCATCTCCGCGAGGGCCTGGCGGCCGGTCTCCTCGACGGTCAACAGCGCCTCGCGCTCGCGCTCCTGCTCGGGCGTGAGCAGCCGGCGAACCGCGCTCGCCTGCACGGTCATCACGCTGACGGAGTGGGCGAGCACGTCGTGCAGCTCGCGCGTGATCCGGCCGCGCTCCTCCTCGACCGCGCGGCGAGCCTCCTCCTCGCTCCGCAGCGCTCGTTCCTCGGCGCGGCGTGCCCGCTCGGAGTGCCGGGTCGCGGCGGCGGAGAGAGCGAAGACGCCGCCGAGCGGCAGAGACACCCACAGCACCTCCGACCACGGCAGCCCCGGTGCGCGGATCATCACGAGCCACCCGGTCACCATCACCGCGGCCAGGGCCGTCGCCGCCTGGCGTGCGTCGGGCAGCGAGCCGGCCGCCCACGCCACGAGCAGCAGGACGAAGAACATCGTGCTGGTGTCGTAGGCCCCGACCGGATCGACCAGCGTGAAGGCGAGCCCGCCCGCGGCCGCGACGAGCGGCGCCACGAACGGCGCGCGGCGGCGAAGGAGCAGCGGGGCCGCAGTGAGAAGCGCCAGCACCGCGATGCGCGTGTGCGGATGGTCGGCATGTGACCACGCCTGCGCCTGCGAGAGGACGATCGCCGCGAGCGCGAAGGCCTCGTAACCGTACTCCCGCGACAGGACAAGGGCGCGCCGGGTCACGAAGGAACGGTACTCGAGGCCGGAGGTCTCCACCATCGTCCGCTGTGACGACCTCGAGATCATCCTCGCGGACGACCTCGAATAGGAGCCTGGGCCGATGCTCGTTGCACGTCCCTGCGGCCAGACTCGATGTCAGGTTCCGCCACGACATCGAAGGAGACGGCACACGACATGGAAGCAGCACTCGCGCTCGCCCAGACCGACCAGCACGCGGAGGCGGCCGGCGTCGTCGTCGCCCGCGACCTCAGCCGGCGCTACGGCGCCGGCGAGACGGCCGTCGACGCCCTCCGGGGCGTCTCCCTCGCGATCCCGCGCGGCCACCTGACCGCCGTGATGGGGCCGTCGGGCTCCGGCAAGTCGACGCTGATGCACATCCTGGCCGGGCTCGACAAGCCGAGCTCCGGCAGCGTCGAGATCGACGGCGTTGAGCTGACAACGCTGAAGGACAACGACCTGACCCGCCTGCGGCGCCGTCACATCGGCTTCGTCTTCCAGTTCTTCAACCTGCTGCCGATGCTCACCGCCGAGGAGAACATCCTCCTCCCGCTCTCGATCGCCGGCGGGAAGCCCGAGCCCGCCTGGATCGCGGAGCTGCTCGCGGCCACCGGCCTCGCAGACCGGCGCACGCACCGCCCGGCCGAGCTCTCCGGCGGCCAGCAGCAACGCGTGGCGGTCGCGCGGGCGCTCGTCTCGAAGCCGACCGTGCTGTTCGCGGACGAGCCGACCGGCAACCTCGACTCGCAGACGTCGACCGAGATCCTCGGCCTGCTCCGCGGCGCCGTCGACACCTACGGCCAGACGACCGTGATGGTCACCCACGACCCGCGTGCGGCGACGATCGCCGACCGGATCCTCTTCCTCGCCGACGGCGCCATCGTCAAGGAGCTCGGCCGCTCGTCGCAGTCCGAGATCCTCGACGTCCTCAGCGCGGTGGCCGACCGATGAGGCGCGTCGCCCTCCGCGGCCTGCTCGCGCGGAAGCTCCGCTCGACTCTGACCGCGATCGCGATCGTGCTCGGCGTCGCGATGGTCAGCGGCACGCTCGTCCTCACCGACACGATCGAGAAGGCGTTCGACTCGATCTTCTCGAGCTCCTACGCGCAGACCGACGCCGTCGTCTCGGGCACCAAGCTCGTCGAGTGGTCGCAGACCGGCAAGGCCCAGGTCTCCGAGGGCGTGCTCGCGAAGGTGCGCGCGCTGCCCGAGGTCGAGGCCGCCGCCGGCACGATCCTCGACCTCTCCGGCGACACGAACCAGGCGAAGATCCTCGATCGCGAGGGGAAGGCGATCCAGGGGAACAACCCGACCTTCGGCCTCGGCGTCGAGCCGGAGGACGAGCGCTTCAACCCGTTCGAGCTCGTCGAGGGCGACTGGGCCTCCGGCCCGGGCGAGGTCGTGATCGACGTCAGCACCGCCGACGAGCAGAACTACGAGATCGGCGATACGGTCGAGGTCGCAGGCGAAGGCCCCGTCCGCGCGTACGAGCTGACCGGGATCGTCACCTTCGGCGACGTCGCGAGCCTCGGCGGGGCCACGATCGCGCTCTTCGACATCGACACCGCCCGCAGCGTGCTCGGCAAGACCGGGTTCGACGCCGTGGCGGTGGCGGCGAGGGACGGCGTCGGCGAGGAGCGGCTGCTCGACGCGATTGCCGCGGCGATCCCGCAGTCGGCCGAGGTGAAGACCGGGGCCGAGCAGGCGCAGGAGGACGGCGAGGGCGTCGGCGAGTTCGTCTCGTTCATCCGCTACTTCCTCCTCGCATTCGGCGGGATCGCGCTGTTCGTCGGCGCGTTCGTGATCTTCAACACGCTCTCGATCACGGTCGCGCAGCGGACGAAGGAGCTGGCGACGCTGCGGACGCTCGGCGCCTCGCGGCGCCAGGTGCTCCGCTCCGTCGTGCTCGAGGGAGCGGTGCTCGGCGTCGTCGCATCGGCGGTCGGGCTCGGGCTCGGCGTCCTGCTCGCCAAGGGCCTGACCGCGCTCTTCAGCGCTACCGGCCTCGAGCTGCCACAGTCAGAGACCGTCTTCCAGGCGCGAACGGCCGTCGTCGCGATGCTGACCGGGACGATCGTGACCCTGGCCGCCTCCGTTTGGCCGGCCGTGCGGGCGACCCGCATCCCCCCGATCTCGGCAGTCCGCGAAGGCGGGATGGTCGTCAAGCGCCCGACGCGGCGCTCGCTCGTCGTCGGCCTCGCGATCACGGCTCTCGCCGCCTTCGGGCTCGTCTACGGCCTGCTCGGCTCCGGCGTCGGCACCGGGACGCGCGCGCTCGGAATCGGCCTCGGCGCGTTCGGGCTCTTCATCGGGCTCGCGGTGATCGCCCCGCGGCTCGTCCGCCCCCTCGCCCGCCTCGTCGGCTACCCGGCCGCGCGGCTCGGCGGCGCCGCCGGACGGCTGGCGCAGGAGAACGCGATCCGCAACCCGGGCCGGACGGCCTCGACCGCAGCCGCGCTGATGATCGGGCTGACGCTCGTGTCGTTCGTGGCCGTCTTCGGACGCGGCCTGCTCGACAGCGCGCAGAGCTCGCTGTACAAGGAGCTGGGCAACGACGCGACCCACGTGATCACGTCGCAGAGCGGCTGGGACACGATGCCGCTCGCGACCGGCGCGGCCGTAGCCGGCGCGAAAGGCGTCGCCTTCTCCTCCTCGATCCGCGACGACCGGGCGAGGAAGGCGGACGGCGGCGAGGTCGACGTCAACGGCGTCGACCCGGCCACGATCGGCCGCGCCTACGACTTCCAGTGGCTCGAGGGCTCGCCCGCGTCGCTCGACGCGCTCCGCGACGGCGATGCGGTCGTGCGCGAGGGTGAAGGCCACGTCGGCGACCGCGTCGAGCTGCTCACGCCCGCGGGCAACCGCGTCGAGGCGACCGTTCGCGGCGTCTTCGAGCAGCGCAGCAATCTCGACCAGATCCTCGGTCACGTCCTCCTGTCCCAGGAGACCTTCGACGAGAGCTTCCCGCGCCCGGGCGACGGGATGACGATCCTGGCGGCGACGTCGACGGCCGGCGTCGAGCAGGCGCTCGCCGCCTTCCCCGACTCGAAGCTGCAGACGCAGGACGAGTTCGTCGACAACTGGACGTCGTGGCTGAACGACGTGATGGGCCTCTTCTACGTCCTGCTCGCGCTCTCGGTGCTCGTCTCGCTGTTCGGGATGGTGAACACGCTGGTGCTCGCCGTCTTCGAGCGGACGCGGGAGCTCGGGATGCTGCGCGCAGTCGGGATGACGCGGCGGCAGGTCCGGCGGATGATCCGCCACGAGAGCATCGTCACGGCGCTGATCGGGGCCGCGCTCGGGCTGCCGCTCGGCGTCGGCCTGGCAGCGCTCGTGACGCAGTCGCTCTCCGAGCACGGGGTCACGTTCTCGCTGCCCGTGGTGACACTGACCGTCTTCACGGTCGTTGCCATCGTCGCCGGGCTGCTCGCCGCGATCGCGCCGGCCCGGCGCGCGTCGCGGCTGAACGTGCTCGAGGCGCTCCAGTACGAATAGGTCGGGGGCACTGCGGCGGGAGGGAGAGGGGCGGCCCGCGGGCCGCCCCTCTCTCGTCCTGGATGACACCGCGTCCTCCTCGAGAGTGACGCCGCCGGCCGCGAGATCGTCCTGTCGGTCAGCGCGAATCGTTTCCCGGGCCGACGACGCGGCAGCCGCGGGCGCGGAGACTCCCTTTCAAGAGAAATCGCTGCAAATCGGAGAGAAAGGGAGAAAAGATGATCCGCAAGGGAGATGTGATCGAGAACCCCGTCACCGGCGAGCGCCTCCTCTTCCTGGAGACGTCGCACGAGACCGGCGGCGAGTACGTTCTCGTCGAGTGCACCGTTCAGCCGAACGGCTTCGTCGCCGCGGCGCACGTGCACCCGCACCAGACCGAGCGCTTCGAGATCGAGTCGGGCACGGTCGCCTTCAAGCTGGACGGCGAGGAGATCGTCGCAGGCCCGGGCGAGACGGTCGTGGTCCCGGCCGGCAGCTCGCACAAGTTCTGGAACGCCGGCGAGACCGAGGCCGTCTTCGTCACCGAGGTCCGGCCCGCGCTCCAGTTCGAGCGGCTGCTCGAGACGATGTTCGCGCTCGCGAACGACGGCAAGACGAACGGGAAGGGCATGCCGAGCCCGCTCCGGCTCGCGGTGATCGCGAACGCGCACTTCGACGACGTGCGGCTCCCGTTCCCGCCCGCCTGGATGCAGAAGGCCGGCCTGCTGATGGGCGCCCCGCTCGGCCGCGCACTCGGCTTCAAGCCGGAATACGACGGCAGCGGCGAGAACCAGCCCGCGCTGGCGCTCTAGCACCACCGCCGCAACGGGACGTGTCGGGGCCAGGACCCGACACGTCCCGCGCAGACAGCGGTCAGCGGTCAGCGAACGCGGCCACCGCATCGACGACGAGCTTCAACCGCCGCCCCTCGTCCGTCAGCCGGTACTCGACGCGCGGCGGCCGGGCGTCGATCACCCGGCGCTCGAGGACGCCGGCGGCCTCCAGCTCGACGAGCCGCTGGGCCAGCGTTCCCGGCGGGATCGCTCCGACCGCCTGCTTGAACTCGTTGAACCGGGTCGCGCCCTCGTAGGACGCCCAGAGCACGGAGACGACCCAGCGCCGCTCGAGGAGGTCCGCCGCGCGGCGCACCTCCTCGGGAACGGGACGGCACGACCTACACCGCATGCAGCTGGGTCACCGGCTCGAGCGCCAGCTCGAGCACCTCGTCGAGCGACATGACCGGGTGGAACGTCATCTCCTCGCGGACGTGCGCAGGCACGTCTTCGAGGTCCTGGCGGTTCCGCTCGGGCAGGATCACGTGCGTCAGCCCGGCGGCGTGCGCCGCGAGCACCTTCTGCTTCAGCCCGCCGATCGGCAGCACGCGCCCCTGCAGGGTCACCTCGCCGGTCATCCCGACCGTGTGCTTGACCGGCCGGCCGGAAAGGAGCGACGCCAGCGCGGTCGCCATCGTGATCCCGGCGCTCGGCCCGTCCTTCGGGATCGCGCCCGCGGGCACGTGCAGGTGGAACGACCGCTCGAACGCGTCCTCGTCGACGCCCAGCTCGGCCGCGCGCGGACGCAGCGCCGAGAGGGCGATCTGCGCCGACTCCTTCATCACGTCGCCGAGCTGGCCGGTGAGGACGAGCTTGTCGCCCTTGGCGGAGGTCGCCTCGACGAAGAGGACGTCGCCGCCGGTGCCGGTGACGGCAAGCCCCGTGGCGACGCCGGGAACGGCCGTGCGCTCCGCGGCCTCGCGGTAGAACGTCTGCCGGCCGAGCGCCTCGCGAACGTGGTCGATCGACAGCTCGACCGGCACCCCGACCTCCGCTGTGCCGTCAACTGCTGCGATCGCGGTCGCCGTCTTGCGCAGTAGCTTCCCGAGCTCGCGCTCGAGCTGCCGTACCCCGGCCTCGCGGGTGTAGTCGGAGATCACCGTCTCGAGCACGACGTCGGACGCGGACACCTCGTCCTCGCGCAGCCCGTTCCGCTCCCGCTGGCGCGGCCAGAGGTAGCCGCGGGCGATCGCGACCTTCTCGTCGGTCGTGTAGCCGTCGAACCGGATCACCTCCATCCGGTCGAGCAGCGCCCCGGGGATCGAGTCGGCGACGTTCGCGGTCGCGATGAAGACGACCTCCGAGAGATCGAGCTCGAGGTCGAGATAGTGGTCGCGGAACGAGTGGTTCTGCGCCGGGTCGAGCACCTCGAGCAACGCCGATGACGGGTCGCCGCGCCAGTCCGACCCGACCTTGTCGACCTCATCGAGCAGGATCACCGGGTTCATCGTCCCGGCATCTCTGAGGGCTCGTACGAGCCGCCCCGGCAAAGCGCCGATGTAGGTGCGCCGGTGCCCGCGGATCTCGGCCTCGTCGCGGACGCCGCCGAGCGACATGCGCACGAACTCGCGCCCGAGCGCACGGGCGATCGACTCGCCGATCGAGGTCTTGCCGGTGCCGGGCGGCCCGACGAGGGTCAGGATCGCTCCCGACCGCCTGTCCGGCTCGATCCCGCGCTCCTCGCGCAGCTTGCGGACGGCGATGTACTCGACGATCCGGTCCTTGACGTCGTCGAGCCCTGCATGGTCGGCGTCGAGCACCTCGCGCGTGTGGCCGGGGTCGAGACGCTCCTCCGAGCGCTTGCCCCACGGCACGGCGAGGATCCAGTCGAGGTAGTTGCGGATCATCGAGGCCTCGGGCGAGCTGTCGCCCTGGCGCTCGAGCCGGGAGAGCTCACGGTCGGCCTGCTCCCGCACCTCGTCGGGCAGCTCGAGCTCGCTCAGCTTGCGCCGGTACTCGTCGACGACCGAGGCGTCGTCCTCGCCGAGCTCCTTCCGGATCGACTCCAGCTGCCGCCGCAGGATGTACTCGCGCTGCTGCTTGGCGGCGCCCTCCTCGACGTCGTCCCGGATGCGGCGGCGAACCTGCATCTCGGCGAGCCGCTCGCGCTGGAAGCGGATCGAGAGCTCGAGCCGCTCGCGCACGTCGAGCGTCTCCAGCAGCTCCACCTTCTGCGCGAAGCTGAGGTCGGGGGAGTAGCCCGCGGTGTCCGCGAGCGCGCCCGGCTCGGTGATCGAGCGGACGAACGCGGAGATGCGGCCGTCGTCGCCGCGCAGCTCCAGGATCTCCTCGACGACCGCCCGGTACTCGGTCTCGAGCTCGCGCATGCGGGCGTCGGACTCCTCCGGGTCGGGACGCTCGTCGACCTCGACCCGCAGGCTTCCCTGCGCATCGGTCGTGGCGGCGCCGGCGACGCCGCGGTGGAGCCCGTTGAGCGCGACCGCGCGGGCGCCGCCGGGCAGCCGGACGCGGTCGGTCACCTCGGCGACGACGCCGACGGTCGCGTAGTCGTTCTCGTGGCGGGGGACGAGCAGCACCTGCTCCTCGACACCCACGTCCACGGTCAGGGTCACGTTCATGTTGGGGAAGACGACGAGGTCCTCCAGGGGAACGAGCAGCATCGTGCTCAAGCCATCACTCCTTGCACTGGATTGCATACCAGTACCAACTACAGAAAGCGTAGTGGTATTCCCGGCCGCCGGTCAGTTGCCGCTGCACTAAACCTGCGTATGATCGGCTCATGCCGAGAGCCACGCCCCTCGCCGCACGGAACGACACGCCCAAGGTTGGCGCGCGAGTACGGTCGCTCCGGCGCGAGCGCGGCCTGACGATCGAGCAGCTCGCGGCCGCGACAGGGCTGACGAAGGGTTTCATCAGCCAGCTGGAGCGCGATCGAACGGCCCCGTCGCTCTCCTCGATCGCACGGATCTGCGACGCGCTCGGCGTCCGGCTTTCGCACATCTTCGAGCGCGAGCCTGCCCCGGCCCTCGTCCGGCGCCACGAGCGCCCGAAGGTCGACTCCACCTTCCTGACAGAGAACCACCTCCTCTCCTCCCGCGACGAGGAGCGCTTCCAGGCGATCGAGTCGGAAGTCGCCCCGGGGGCCGGCGCGGGCGACGAGCTCTCCTCCCTGCCCGGCGAGATGGAGTTCGTCTACGTGCTCGAGGGGACGCTCGAGATCCAGGTCGGCGACGAGAAGCAGGTGCTCGAGCAGGGGGACGCGCTCACCTATCCGCTGTCGAAGCCGCACACGTGGCGGAACGCCTCGGACAAGGACACGCTCCGCGTGCTCTGGGTCTCCGTACCGAACCCGTACTAAAGTCGCCGCCCGGCGAGGCCGAACACACGGCCAGATGCCGGTTCGCCTGCGCCTTCCACTTGCTCTCGTCGTCTGCGCGGCCGCGACCGTGCTGGTCTCGCTCGCGCTCTGGCGGCTCGAACGGGCCGATGTCCGCAACGACGCGAACGAGCGGGCGCACACCGCCGCCGCCGGGCTCGAGGAGCGCGCGGGCGCGGCCGTCCTCGCGCTCGAGGGCGTTCGCGCAGCCTACGACGCCTCGGGGTCGGTCGACGGCGCGGCATTCGCGACCCACGCCCGCGTCCCGCTGGCGCGGCCGGAGATCGTCGCCGTCGGCTGGGCACCTCGCGTCTCCTCCGGCGAGCGCGGTGCCGTCGAGGCCGGCGAGCAGGTGCGGATCGGCGCTCCCGCCGACGCGCGCTTCACCTACCCGTTGCTGCGTCAGGAGCCGGCCGGCGAGTCGCCCAACGTCCTCGATCTGGGCTCCGACGCGTCGCTCGGCGAGACGCTTCGGATCGCCCGCAGCACCGGCCGGCCGCGACTCTCGGCCCCCGTCAGGCTGGAGCGGAACGGCGGTCTCGGAACCTTCGCTTTCGTCCCGGTGTTCGCCCGTGACCTCCCGCTCGACACGCCGGCGCAGCGCCGCGACGCGCTCCTCGGCGTCGTCGTCGGCGCGCTCTCCGCGAACGAGCTCGCCGAGGCTGCGTTCGCCGGGCTTCCCCGCGGGCTCGACGTCCGCGTCACCGACGGCCCCGCCGTGCTCGCGCACGGCCCCGGCGGCACCACCGTCGCGCGGGCCTCGATCGGAGGCCGCACCTGGCGTGTCGCGCTGACGCCCGCCGCCGCCTCCCCACTCGTCCCCGCCGGCGCCGCCGTCGCAGGCGCCGCGATCTTCGCCCTGATCCTCGGCTTCGCACTCCGGCTTCGCCGCCGCGACCAGTCGGCGTTCGAGCTCGAGCTCGAGCTCGCCGAAGAGCGCCTGGCGCTCGCTCATGCCTCCGCGCAGGCCGACGAGGAGCAGGAAGCGCGTCGCCTCGTCGCCGACGCGACCGACGCGCTCGTGCTCGAGCTCGACCGGGACGGGATCGTCCGGTCCTGCTCGTCCGCCGTCGAGCGGCTGCTCGGCTACACCGCCGACGAGCTGATCGGCACGGCCGTCTTCGCCCTCCTCCATCCCGACGATCTCGCGTCCACGGACGGGCCGCAGCGCTTCGTCCGCCAGGACGGCTCCCACGTCGCCCTCGAGGGCCGGCGGCTCGCGCGCCGCGACGAGGTCGGCTTCGTCGGTGGTGTCGTCCTGATCCTCCACGGAACGGCGGCACCCGGCCGCACCGCGGAGCAGCGGATCCTCGACGCCGTCGCGGTCGAGCCCGATCCCGTCGAGCTCTTCTCGGTCGTCGCGGAGGAGATCGCGCACGACCTCGGCGTGGCCGCCGTGGCCGTCGTCCGCTTCGAGACAGGGGGCTTCGGCACGATCGTCGGCGCCGTCGAGCCTCGCGGCTCGGCGACGCTCGTCCCCGGGACCACCCTCGGACTCGACGGCGACGGCCCCGCCGCCGCCGTCTGCGCGACCGGCGCCGCGGCCCCCGGCGCCGCACCCGTGCGCGTCGGCGCCCGCGTCTGGGGCGCGATCGTGGCGGACGGCGCCGATGCAGCCCGCCTGGCCGAGCTCGCTCTCGCCGCCCAGCCTGCGATCGCCTTCGCCGACGCGAGCGCCCAGCTGGGCGCGCTCGCGACGAGAGATCACCTGACGAACCTGCCCGACCACCGCGCCTTTCACGAGCAGCTCCGCGCCGAGGCGCGGCGAGCCGACCGCCACGAGCGGGCGCTCTCGCTCGTGCTCGTCAACGTCGACGGCTTCCGCCGGATCAACGCCGAGCACGGCCGCCTCGCGGGCGACCGCGTCATCGCCGAGGTCGGCCGCCGCCTCGCGGCCACCGTCCGGAACGGGGAGCTCGTCTCGCGGCTCTCCGCCGACCACTTCGGCTGGATCCTCCCCGAGACCGAGGGCCTGAACGGCTGGATCGCGGCCGACCGCGCCCGCCGGGCACTCGCGGCAGCGCCGATCGAAGGCGTCGGTGTGGTCACGGCCTCCGCCGGTGTCTGCGACTTCGACGAGGTCGCCGGGGCCGACGAGCTGCTCGCCTTCACCGAGGTCGCCCTCGCGCACGCGAAGGGCGCCGGCGGCGACGTCACCTTCCGCTGGAGCCAGGAGCTCGACTCCGGCGGCGCCGGCGAGCAGGAGCCCGGCGACGACGGCGGTGTCGCCCGCTTGCGCGCGCTCGCGCGCGAGCTCGACGCAGAGGATCCCGGCACCGAGGGTCACTCCGAGCGAGTCGCCCGGCTCTGCGAGAAGCTCGCCCTCTCGAGCGGCTGGACCGGCGATCGCGCGATCCGCCTCGCACAGGCGGCGCTCGTGCACGACGTCGGCAAGCTCGGCATCGACGAGGACGTCCTCAGCAAGCCCGGCCCGCTCTCCGACGAGGAGCTGGCGCAGATTCGCAACCACCCCGACACCGGTGCCGAGCTCGCCGTCAACGCGCTCGACGAGGAACAGCTCGCGTGGATCCGCCATCACCACGAGCGCTGGGACGGAGGCGGCTATCCGAACGGCGTCGCCGGCGAGGCGATCCCCGGCGGCGCGCGCCTGCTCGCCCTGGCCGAGGCCTGGGACGCGATGACGTCGTCGCGGGTCTACGGCGAGGCGCTCGCGCTCGCTGATGCTGTCGCCGAGTGCAAGCGCGAGCGCGGCACGCAGTTCGCGCCCGAGGCCGTCGACGCGCTCGTGCGGCTCTGGGCGCTCGGCGCGCTCAACGACGCCGACGTCCGCGCCGCC
>JANPKC010000293.1:0-11302 GCA_031425855.1 Actinomycetes bacterium
CGGCGAGGGCCGCCGCCGCGTCGCGCTCGATCCCGACAAGCCGACGAATGGCGCCGACCGCCGCGGCCGCGGCAGCGGCAACGAGCCCGAGGAGGAGCGCCAGCCCGACGATCCCGGTGCCGGCGAGGAACTGCAGCGGGACGCTGTGCGGCTGCGTCACCGACGAGGCGTTCTCGCGGTAGCGCTTCCGGGCGACCTCGAACGTGTTCGCCCCCGCGCCGACGAGCGGGTCGGCCTCGAAGACGTTCCGCGCCTCGCCCCACCAGGCGAGCCGGTTGTTCGAGCTCAGGCTCGCGAACCGTCCCGGGTCGTTCCGAACCTCGTCGCCGCGGAACTCGTCCGCGAACCTGCCGGCCTTCCCGGCAAGGCCGACGACGGTGACGAGCGCGAGGGCTGCGGCGAGGCCCCGCAGCAGGCGGGCAACCCGACGCCGGGCAGATGGAGGCAGCGGCCGGCGGCCCAGCTCCCGCGCGCCGAGCGCGACCAGTGCAGCGCCGGCGAGCAGGAGCAGGCCGAACCAGGCGCCGTCCGCCACCCGGTCGGCGCGTGCGGCCCCGTCCTCGACGAGCGCCGGCCGGGTGAACGCCCAGGCCGCGACCGCCCCTCCCGGAACCGCGACGAGCAGCGCCAGCAGCGCCGACTCGACCCGGTCGCGCCGGAGCCAGAGCAAGAGCACGACCCCGACCACGGCAGCCGCGACCCCCGCACGCGACGCGGCGAGCAGGATCGCGACCACGGCCGCGTACGCGAGGACGGCACCGGCAAGCCGCAGCGCAGCAGCGCGCGACGACGCTGCGAGCGAGAGGGCGACGACGAGCAGAACGTCCGCCGCGAGCGCCAGCGCGTTCCAGTAGCCGATCGGGTCGCGCAGGCGGGCCGCCCGGCCGCCGTCCGGGAAGACCGCCGGAATGGCCTTGCCCGCGAGCGCCCAGGCGACGGCGCCGCCGAAGGCGACCGTCAGCGCCGCAGCGGCGAGGCGCGCCGACCCGGGCCGGGAGGCGCCGAACAGCAGCCCGACCGCGAGGAAGGCGAGGTAGACGAGCGTCCGGTCGAGCTCGGCCCACGTGAGGTCGGGCGCGACCGACCAGGCGATCGAGAGCCCGCTCCACGCGCAGATCGCGGCCATCAGGCCACCGAGGACGAGCCCGCCGCCGGGTGCCGGGGCGCGTCCGGCGAGCGCCAGTGCGGCCCAGCCGCCGCCCACGAGCAGCACGGCGAGCGCGAGCCACGGCGAGTCGCCGAAAAACGCGGCGCCGAGCAGCAACGCGGCCGGGATCGATACCGCCACTTCGGGCCTCCGCATCGCGGGCGAAGCTAGCATGGTGACCGGAAAGCCACCGGCGACGTATCCACGTGGCCTAACAAACCGTTTACCTGCCGCTCACCCGGACATCAACGCCGTCCGGGAGACTCTGCAGCATTCCCCGCACGACGCGGGGGAGAACACCCCGGAACCCGACACCGTGACCCCTGCCGCCGCCCACGAGCCAGCCCGGAGAGCGCTTCGCGCGCTCCTCCTCGTGGCCGCGTTCGTGGCGCTCCTCGTGGCAGCCTCGCCCGCCGGCGCCGCGAAGTCCTGCGGCCGTGCGGTGATCGACGACTGGTACGACGACGGGCGCGTCGACGGCACCTACGCGCTGCACTGCTACGACGACGCGATCAAGATCCTCCCCCGCGACGTCCGCGACTACTCGAGCGCCAAGGAGGACATCCAGCGCGCGCTCCAGAACCGCAAGCGCGGGGAGCCCGCTCCGCCGGCCCGCACCGACCCGACCCCGGACGACGACGGCGGCGGCGGCACGAGCGGGAGCGGCGGCTCCGGAGGCTCCGGCACGCCCGGCACCGGAACGACGCCGACCGAGACGACAGGGCCGACGAACGGGGACGACGAGGGCGGCAACGAGGCCGCCGGCCCGACCGACACCGAGAGCGCCAGCTCGATCCCGATCCCGCTCCTGATCCTCGCCGGACTGGCGCTCCTGCTCGTCGCGGGCGGCTCCGCGGGCTACATCGTTCGCCGCGTCCAGGCCCGCCGCATGCCGCCGCCCGCGGTCTAGAGCTCCGCCCGCAGCCGGTCCCGGCGGCTACACTGGGAGGACGGGTTTCCGCTTCAACAAGCGGTTTTCTGCCTCCGTCCGGTGCTGGGTCTAACGTCCCCGATCCGCTCAGTGGCCCGCAGAAAGCCGACTGCGAGCGCCGTACAAGCCGAAGGTGAGAGGACGAGAATGGCGACCGCAAAGCAGACCAAGGAAGCACCGCAGGACGCAGCAGCCGCAACGGACGAGGTGGTGAACGCCGTCGTCGAGGAGGCCGCGTCGGTCACCCCCGGCCGCTTCTTCACGATCCCGGGGCGCGACCCGTTCGACGAGATCGAGTGGGAGCTCCGCGACGCGATCATCCCGGGCAAGGACGGGCCGGCCTTCGAGCAGCGGAACGTCGAGTTCCCGCGCTTCTGGTCGCAGACGGCGACGAACATCGTCGCGCAGAAGTACTTCCGCGGGCGGCTCAGCTCCCCCGAGCGCGAGCGCAGCGTCAAGCAGATGATCGGCCGCGTCGTCGACACGATCGGCGGCTGGGGCCGGGCGGGCGGCTACTTCGCCGACACCGGCGAGGCCGAGACCTTCGAGGCGGAGCTGAAGGCGATCCTGGTCAACCAGTACGCCTCCTTCAACTCGCCTGTCTGGTTCAACGTCGGCTTCGAGGAGAAGCCGCAGTGCTCCGCCTGCTTCATCCTCTCGATCGACGATTCGATGGAGTCGATCCTCGACTGGATCCGGCGCGAGGGCGTCATCTTCCGCGGCGGCTCCGGCTCGGGCCTCAACCTGTCGAAGCTGCGCAGCTCGAAGGAGCAGCTCTCGAAGGGCGGCTACGCGTCCGGCCCGGTCAGCTTCATGCGCGGCGCCGACGCCTCCGCCGGCACGATCAAGTCGGGCGGGAAGACGCGGCGCGCGGCCAAGATGGTCGTCCTCGACGTCGACCACCCCGACATCGAGGAGTTCATCTGGTGCAAGGCCAAGGAGGAGCGGAAGGCGCGCGTCCTCGAGCAGGCCGGCTACGACATGTCGCTCGACTCGCCGGACTGGGGCTCGATCCAGTACCAGAACGCGAACAACTCGGTCCGCGTCAGCGACTCCTTCATGGAGGCGGTGCTGGAGAGCAAGGAGTGGAACCTGACCGCGCGCACCGACGGGACCGTGGTCGAGTCGACCGAAGCGCGCGACCTGCTCAAGCAGATCGCCGAGGCGGCGTGGCAGTGCGCCGACCCGGGCGTCCAGTACGACACGACGATCAACTCGTGGCACACGCTCCCGAACACGGGCCGGATCAACGCGTCCAACCCGTGCTCGGAGTACATGTCGATCGACGACTCGGCGTGCAACCTCTCCTCGCTCAACCTGATGAAGTTCCGGCGCGAGGACGGCGAGTTCGACGTCGCCGCCTTCGAGCACGCCGTCGACGTGATGTTCCTCGCGCAGGAGATCTGCGTCGGTTACTCCTCGTATCCGACTCCTGAGATCGACGCGAACGCGAAGGCGTTCCGCCAGCTCGGGCTCGGCTACGCGAACCTCGGCGCGCTCCTGATGGCGCGGGGCTTCCCGTACGACTCCGACGACGGCCGCGCCTACGCGGCGGCGATCACGGCGCTGATGACGGGCCGCGCGTACCGCAAGTCGGCGGAGATCGCCCAGCGGATGGGCCCGTTCGCCGGCTACCGGCCGAACGCGGCCGCGATGATCGGCGTGATCGCGAAGCACCGCGCCGCGGTCGGGAACATCCAGGACTCGCACTCGGTGCCCGAGGACCTGCTCACGGCGGCCCGCCAAGCGTGGGACGACGCGCTCGACAAGGGCGAGGTCAGCGGCTACCGGAACGCGCAGGCGACCGTGCTCGCGCCGACCGGGACGATCAGCTTCATGATGGATTGCGACACGACCGGCGTGGAGCCCGACTTCTCGCTCGTCAAGTCGAAGAAGCTCGTCGGCGGCGGCGAGATCACGATCGTGAACAAGACCGTGCCGATGGCGCTCGACAAGCTCGGCTATGCACCGGGCGAGATCGAGGAGGTCGTTGCGTTCATCGACGAGCGGAACACGATCGTCGGCGCGCCGAAGATCAAGAGCGAGCACTACCCGGTGTTCGACTGCGCGATCGGCGACCGCGCGATCCACTACATGGGCCACGTGAAGATGATGGGTGCGGTGCAGCCGTTCATCTCGGGCGCGATCTCGAAGACGGTCAACCTGCCCGAGGAGGCGACCGTCGAGGACGTGTCGCAGCTCCTGATCGAGTCGTGGCAGCTCGGCGTCAAGGCGATCGCGATCTACCGCGACAACTGCAAGGTCGCGCAGCCGCTCTCGGGCTCGGCGGACAAGAGCCTGGCGACGCTGCCGACGCTCGCCCCGATCGCGCCCGTTGCGCAGCCGAAGCGGCGGCGGGTGCCGGAGGATCGCATCGAGGTCGGCCGCAAGTTCAAGGTCGGCGACTACGAGGGCTACATCCACGTCGGCCTCTTCGAGGACGGCACCCCTGGCGACATCTTCGTCGACATCGCCAAGGAGGGCACGACCCTCGCCGGCCTGATGAACTCGTTCATGATCTCGGTCAGCCTCGGCCTGCAGTACGGCGTGCCGCTCGAGGTCTACGTCTCGAAGTTCAGCCACATGCGCTTCGAGCCGAGCGGGCTCACGAACGATGCCGACATCCGGGTCGCGAAGTCGATCGTCGACTACATCTTCCGCTGGATGGGGAAGAAGTTCCTCACCTCCGAGCAGCAGGAGGAGGCGGGGATCCTCACCGCCGAGGTGAAGGCGCGGCTCGCGCAGGCGTACGCCACCGGCGAGGCCGCGGCTCCGCCCGTCGAGGCGCCGCCGAAGGGCCAGACCGCCCTCTTCAACACCTGGGAGGACGCGGTCGAGTGCGCCAAGTGCGGCGGCAGCATGGTGCGGACGGGCAGCTGCTACACGTGCCGCGACTGCGGCACGAACACCGGCTGCAGCTAGTAGTAGCCGGCTCCAAGACGCGGTGGCAACCTGGAACACTTTGGGAGGGCCTCTGAGGAGGCCCTCCCAGTTCCGTTGTTCTAGAGCGGCCAAGTCTGTGACTCAGATCTCAGGACGAGTACATCCGAGATACGCAGCGTCGCGCTCAAGTCCGAGACGAACTGATGAGAGTGGTTGGAATCGCTGCTGACGTCCCCCCGGAAGCTTGGATCGCACTGCTCGGAGCGGCCGCAGGCTGGCTTTTCGCCTTGGCGACCCAGGTCGGTGTGGCCGCCTGGGATCGACGTAATGCAAGGCGAACTGCCGCACTGCTCATCTACGCCGAGATCGTGAGCGCGATGAGCAAGCTCTCGAGTCTTGCGTGCTTCAACGAGTGGAGCGACAAGCAGCCCCCGCGTCGAAGTGCCTGGGATGCGTACGCACCCGCCCTTCTCTACCGAGCAAGCGTCGAGAGAGTTGGGACCATCGCCATCGCCTACAACACGCTTGAGGACGTCGCAGAACTCGCGGCCGATCCAGCGTTCGACTTTCGCTCGGGAAGTGATGCCGAGTTCTTGACGCACCGCCGGCAAGAGGTCGAGCGCGCATTCAGAGAGGTAGCCGAGCTCACAGGAAGGTCTGCTGCCCAAGTCGACGAGCACCTCGCACGGATGTACGCGACGGAGGACGAGCTTCGAAGACACGACTCGCCGGGTGAGATCAACTAATCATCTGCCACGATGCACCTATCTCGCGCTGGCAGCGCACGCCTGCGCTCATCTGATCCGCAGCTGCACGCTGAACCGCCGCTGCTCCGGCGACCAGATCCGGAACAGCGAACCGCGCTTCACCCGAACCGTCCGCATGAAGACGCCCTCGTCGTTCGTCAGCCGCGCGCGCCCGACCGGCTTCCACACGTTCCGGCGCAGCACCTCGAGTCGGTAGCGCTTCCGGCCCGGCTTCCCGTCCCGGATCTGACCCCACACCGTCGCCCGCTCGCCGCTCCGGCCCATCTGCGCGAACGGCAGCCGGAACGCCTGCAGCGACGGCTTCCAGCGGCCGTCCACGAACGCGAGCCCCGTCTGGAAGCGGCTCAGCTGCGGCTCGTCCTGGTAGAGGTACTGGATCAGCATCGTCACCCGCGGCAGCCGCCACGCGCGCATCGCCGCCAGGCTCAGGTTCGTCGCCTGCCGCTTCAGGGTGACGCCGAGGAACGTGTCGGGCGGGTTCGTCTGGTAGCCGTACTCCGTCAACCAGACCGGCTTCGACCCGAAGTAGCGCTTGACGAGGATCAGCAGCTTCGGGAGCGTCGCCATCGTGATCCAGGGGCAGTTCTTGCAGCCGCCGCTGGACGGCGTCTCGGACGGGGTCGACGGATACGGATGGTGGGCGTAGGCGTCGAACTTCGCGCCGGCGGCCCACATGGCCCGCACCCACGCGACGGGTGAGACGCCGCCCGCCGCGGCCTTCGGCCCGGTCGCGGCCCCGCCGACCCGCGCGCGCGGCAGCACAGCGTGGATCCCCTCGTAGCCGGGGTTGAGGAGGTGCCGGACGTAGATGCTCGCCTTCGTCGGTCTCAGCCAGAGGCGCTTGTTCGGCTCGTTCCAGATCAGCCAGTAGCCGACCCACGGGTAGCGGCGGGCGACCGCGGTCGCGAAGCGGCGGAAGTCGCGCGGCCGCGGCGGCGCGAAGTTGGGCGCGCGGCCGTTGTTCGCCCACGCCGGCGTCCCGACGAGGGTGAGCACCGGCGTCAGGCCGTGGCGGCGAAGGCCGCGCAAGATCCGGTCCGAGCGGCGCCAGTCGTAGGCGCGGTCGCGCGGCGAGGCCGCGTCCTTCGGCCGTCGCGGCGCGGCCTGGTTCCAGCGCAGCGAGAAGCGGACGAGCGGCACGCCGAGCCGCTTCAGCGTGCGCAGCCGCTGGTCGAGCGTCCCGGGGCCGAACTCGAGCCACGCGTCGTCCTGGATCCCGAACTGGACGCGCGACGACGCCTCGGCGGGCCGCGCGGCGACGCCTGCCGCAAGGGCGAGGAGCAGCGCGAAGAGCGCGATCCGGCCGGTCGTCGTCCTCATCGGCGGCTCGAACTTAACCTTTCGCGGCTCTCTCCTGCAGCAGCGCGCCACCGCGTCGGCGCGCGAGATCCGAACGCCGACAACCTTCGTAGTACCGGTAAGCACGGCGTCGCGCGTGCCTGACGGCGCGCGGCTTCGGGCAAAGAGGGAGAGACCGCCCGGCTCTCCGCGTTCACCTGGGGGCAAGGAGGCTGAATGAACAGGATGCTCTTGATCGCGGTCGTCGCGGTCGCGCTGCTCGCTGCCGCGATTCCGCGGCCCGCTCCGGCGGCCATCCACGAGATCGTCGCCGCCTGGTGCAGCGGCAAGGGCGAGCTCGAGCCGGCGGGCCTCGTGCGCGAGGGAAGCAAGAACTTCGCCATGCCCGTCAACGCGGGCGGCGTCGTCAGCATCGTCCCGTTCCTCGACGGCGTCCTGATCGACTTCGACTTCGATCGCCCGCAGGCGAAGATCGTCCCCGCCCCGACGGGTCCCGCAGTCGTCCAGATCGCACCGGGGCTCTACCTCGAGCGGTTCGTGATCGACCCGAGCTTCCCGGCGTTCGCCAACTGCAAGCCGCTCCAGGCGCTGAGCGGCTAGACACTCTCGCGTTGGGTGACGGTCGCTGCGGATCGTCACCCGACGCCGAGCCTGGACCAGGAGTAGGATCGAACGGCGATGCCGTTCGCCGAGCTCGGTGATCTCCGGCTCCACTACGAGCGCGATGGCGAGGGCGACCCGCCTCTCGTCTTCGTCCACGGCTGGTGCTGCGACCACACCTTCTTCGCACCCCAGCTCGAGCACTTCCGCACCGCCCACGACGTGGTCGCACTCGACCTGCGCGGCTGCGGCGCCAGCAGCGTCCCGGACGGCGGCTACGACATCCCGACGCTCGCGGAGGACGTGGCGGCGCTCTGCGCGGCGCTCGGGCTCGAGCGCTTGGTCGTCGTCGGCCACAGCCTGGGCGGGATGATCGGCATCGAGCTCGCCGCCAGGCACCCGTCGCTCACGGCGGCGACCGTGGCGGTCGATCCCGGCCCGATCGACCCGCTACCCGAGGCGCTGAGGATGTTCGAGGCACTGCTCGCGGACCTCGAGGGACCGAGTTCGGACGCGGCCAGGCGGGCGTACGTGGAGGGCCTTTTCCTGCCGTGCGACGACGCCGAACGGCGACGCCGGATCGTCGAGACGATGTGCGCCGTACCGGCCGAGGTCGCCGCTGCGGTGCTTCGCGGCGTGATCGAGTGGGACGGGGTCGGAGCGCTGCGCCGCTGTACGTCGCCGCTCCTCGTGCTGCGCTCGCAGACGGGAGGGAGCAACGACCCGGCGCGGCTGCTCGCGCTGAAGCCGGACGTCCGGATCGGCGTCACGGTCGGGGCGGGGCACTTCCACCAGCTCGAGGTGCCGGAGCAGGTGACACCGATGATCGAGCGGTTCCTGCGCGTCACGGCGGCCTACGGCCGGCTCGGCCAGGGGTAGAACGCGAGGTGGAGCAGCAGGATCACGAGCAGCGCGGCGACGAGCGCGGCGACGAACTGGAAGCGGCGGCCGAGGCTGCGGACGGTGAAGAACATCGTGGTGAACGGGATGTCCTGCCTGAACCAGTAGGCGATCCCGTTCGGCAGCACGACCCAGAAGATCCCGATCAGCGAGTAGAGGACGTAGCCGACGAGGAAGCGGTTGTCGCTCGGCGAGGCGGCGAGCGCGCCGCCGACCACGACCGCGGTCGCGAACGAGAAGTAGCGGACGACTCCGAACTCGCGCCGCCCCTCCGTCGCCGGCACGCCGCCGCCGGCGAGCTGCTCCAGCGAGACCTCCTGCTTCGCGAGCCGCCCCTGCGGTGTCCGTCCCAGCGCCTGGAAGTCCGCCTGCAGCGCGGTGCTCGCGGGCGGCACCCGGAAGACCGAGTAGGCGGACATCACGATCAGCGCGACGGGAACGAGCGCGATCACGGGCCAGCGGTCCTGCAGGTGCCCGACCGTGGTCGAGATCGTCGGCCAGACGAAGTCGCTTCCCGCCGCGGCCGCCCAGATCTCCGGCACGCCGATGACGATGCCCATCGCCGCCCAGACGGCGTAGCCCCAACCCTCGCTGCGGCTGACGTCGGAGAACCGGGCCGCGAGATAGCGCCTCGCCCGCACCGGGAGCAGCAGCCAGAGGCGGCGAAGCACCTTGCGCCAGAAGGGCGTGTCGCCGAGCACCGAGGCATGCTCGCTCATGCCCGGGACGGTACTCCGATCGTTCACGAAAGTCACGCCGTCTGGACCGCACGTTAGCTTCCCCTGATGCCCATCCTCACCCGCGCGCTCGCCGCCGCCGTCGCCGTCCTCGCGCTCGCAACCGGCTCGGCGTCCGCGGAGGAGCGGATGTGGATCGGCTTCCACGACGACCCGGTGCTCCGGTACGGGCCCGACCGGCTCGCCGAGCTCGACGCCGTGCGCGGCGCCAACGCGACGATCGTGCGAACGCTCGTCGAGTGGCGGAGCGTCGCGCCGACGAGGCCGCGCAGCGCCGCGAACGGCTTCGACCCGAGCTACCGCTTCGCCGACCTCGACGAGCTCGTCCGGAACGCGCAGGAGCGCGGGATGGAGGTGCTGATGACGATCTGGGGCTCGCCGCCGTGGGCGAACGGCGGCAAGGGCCCGATGTACCTGCCGACGAGGACGGCCGACTTCCAGAACTTCGCGCGCGCGCTCGCGAGCCGGTACTCCGGGCGCACCGCCGGGTATCCGTTCGTGCGCTTCTACGGGATCTGGAACGAGTCGAACCTGGGCAACTTCCTCGCTCCCCAGTTCAACGCCGCCGGGAAGATCGTCAGCCCGGCCGCCTACGCGAAGCTCGCAGCCGCCGGCTACGCCGGGATCAAGGCCGGCAGCCCGAGAGCGCTCGTCGCGATCGGCGAGACCTCGTCGAACGGGAAGGACAAGCGCAGGGCCGGCGCGACCGACTCGGTCACCCCGGGGACGTTCGCGAAGCTGCTGGCACAGGCGAACAAGCGGCTCCGGTTCGACGCGTGGGCGCACCACCCCTACCCGGTGCCGGTCAGCCAGGGGCCGGGGCAGAAGGTGCGCTACCCGAACGTCGCCTTCAGCACGCTGCCGCAGTTCGAGCGCGACCTCGACCGCTGGTTCGGCCGCAGGAACATCCCGATCTGGATCACGGAGTACGGCAACGAGACGAAGCCGGGCGAGCCGAAGGGCGTCACCGAGGCCCAGCAGGCGCAGTACGTGCCGCAGGCGATCGCACTCGCGAAGAAGGACCCGCGGATCCCGATGTTCGTCTGGTTCGTGTTCCGCGACTCGAGCGGCAGCCCGTGGCAGAGCGGCGTCTACCGCTCCTCGGGAGCGGCCAAGCCGGCCGCTGCGAAGTGGGCGGCTGCGGCGAAGGCGGCAGACCGGCTGAACGGCAAGATCGCGGTCAAGGGTGGCACGTCCGCTCCGTCCGTCACCGTCCACATCCGCGACATGTGCGCGAACAACGTGCCGGGGGCGCTCGTCGGCGTCGCCTCACGGACGTTCCGGGGAGCGGTGCAGCTGCAGGCTGCACAGGCGTCGACGACGCTCGCCGTCGACTGCACGGTCACCGTCCGGCTCACCGGGCTGACCGTCGCGAAGGGCCAGACGTACCGCGCCGAGATCGACGCCAACACCTCGACGACTCCGCCGAAGCGGCGCACGATCACGATCGTCGGAACCTAGGAGGGTCGTCCCGGACCGCTTGCCGGTTGTCCGGCGTCCCCGCGCCGGTCTATGCTCGACAGGAGCGGCGTCGTCCCGGCCGCGGGGGTCTCGGAGGAGGTGAAGCCAGAAGCGCGTCGAGCCTTGACACCATCCAGCGCCGGTCCCGCTTCGCCTGCGGGGAAGGCGTCTGCGGCTGTCTTGACTCGCGACTTTGCGGCTCGCGATGACTGCACCGCACTACCACTCACACGTCGACGATCCTGCGGCGGTCGGTCGGCGACTCAAGGATGCCCGTCTCGCGGCGGGCCTCTCCCAGCGGCAACTGTCCTTTCCGGGCTGCTCCGCGGCGTACATCTCGCGGCTGGAGGCCGGAGACCGCGTCCCCTCGCTGCAGCTGCTGCGCAAGCTCGCGGCGAAGCTGAACGCCGACGAGCAGTACCTCGCGACGGGGATCGAGCAGGTCCGGCAGGACCCGCCCGAGGCCGTCGCCGCCGAGGTCGAGCGCCGGCTCGCCGGCGGCCGCGCCGCCTCGGAGGAGCCGCGGCCGCCGGGCGGTCTCGACGATCCCGCGGCGCGTGCGCGCGTCCTCTGGGAG
>JANPKC010000294.1:0-1829 GCA_031425855.1 Actinomycetes bacterium
GTCGGGGTTGCTCATCGTCGCCCGCTCGGACGAGTCGTATGCGCTGCTCCAGGAGATGATCCGCGTGCGGGAGGTTGAGCGCACCTACGCGGCGCTCGTCCGGGGAACGCCGCAATCCTCATCCGGCCGCATTGAGGCCCCGATCGGTCGCGACCGCCGCGACCGCACCCGCCACTCGCTCGACACTCCGACGCCGCGCGAGGCGGTGACGTGGTTCGAGGTGCGCGAGACGATGCGGAGCCACGCGCTGCTCGACGTGCGCCTCGAGACGGGGCGAACGCATCAGATCCGGGTGCACCTGGAGGCGATCGGGCTCCTCGTCAGTGGAGACCCGGTCTACGGCGTCGCGGGCGACCTCGGGCTCGAGCGCCAGTTCCTGCACGCCCGCCGGCTCGTCTTCGAGCACCCGCTCACCCGGGCTGCGATCGACATCGCGTCGGAGCTCCCGGACGATCTCGAGGCGGCGCTCGTTCTCGCCCGCGGCTGACATCCAGCCGGCGTCGGCTACCATTCACGTGCTCACCTTCGAGCACTCATCCGTTCCATCTACACCGGTGATCAGCGCCCGGGCGGTGGTGCCGCAGCTCCGCGATCGGAGCTCGGTTCCGTCTCGGCCCATCGGAGCAGGGCATCAGAAACCACACTGAAAGGGGCTGGTCCCGTTGGCAGTCGTCTCCATGAAGGAGCTACTGGAGGCTGGAGTTCACTTCGGCCATCAGACACGCCGCTGGAACCCGAAGATGAAGCGCTTCATCTTCACGGAACGCGGCGGGATCTACATCATCGACCTGCAGCAGACGCAGCAGCTCGTCGAGGACGCATACGACTTCGCCCGCAACATCGCCGAGCGGGGCGGCACGATCCTGTTCGTCGGCACCAAGAAGCAGGCCCAGGAGGCCGTCCGGACCGAGGCCACGCGCGTCGGGATGCCGTTCGTGGCGAACCGGTGGCTCGGCGGCCTGCTGACGAACTGGCGCACGATCTCCGACCGGATCGCCTATCTCCACGACCTGCGTCGTCTCAAGACCGACGGCCAGCTGGCGCTGCTGCCGGCCAAGGAGCGCATCACGATGGAGGCCGAGCTCGAGAAGCTCGAGGCGAACCTCGGCGGAGTCGCGGACATGCGACGTCAGCCGGACGCGATCTTCATCGTCGACCTCAAGAAGGAAGCGCTCGCCGTGCGCGAGGCGCAGCGCCTCCACCTCCCGGTGATCGCGCTCGTCGACACGAACTGCGATCCGGACGAGGCCCAGTTCATCATTCCGGGGAACGACGACGCCATCCGCTCGTGCTCGCTGATCGTGCGGGCGCTCGCCGACGGAATCGCCGCCGGTCAGAGCAAGGTCTCGGAGAAGGACTTCGCGGCCAAGGCCGCAGCAGCGGAGGCCGCGGCAGCAGCCGAGGCAGCCGCCGCGGAGGCAGCGGCAGCGGCCGTGGACGAGCCCGTGGCCGAGGAGCCCGCACCGACCCGCACGGGCGATATCGCCGAGATCGAGGGCGTCGGCCCGGCGTTCGCCGACAAGCTGCGAGCCGCCGGCGTCTCGACTGTCGATGCGCTGCTCGAGGCAGGAGCCACGGTGGAGGGTCGTGCGACCCTCGTCGAGCAGTCGGGTGTCGACAACACCCGCATCCTGCGGTTCGTCAACCATGCCGACCTGATGCGCGTCGTCGGGGTCGGCCCCGAGTACGCCGAGCTGCTCGAAGCGGCCGGAGTCGACTCGGTGCCCGAGCTCGCCCAACGAAATGTAGACAACCTCGTGACGGCGCTCGCCGAGACGAACGAGGCACGCAACCTCGTGCGCCAGGTGCCGAGCGCAGCCGAGGTGACC
>JANPKC010000295.1:0-7822 GCA_031425855.1 Actinomycetes bacterium
AGCCGCCGGAGCAGGGTGTCGATCCGCGTCACGTCGACCCGTGCGAGGCCCGGCGCGACGCGATCGCGGATCCATTCGAGCGTCGCGATGTCGCCGATGACGGCGTCCGCCGAGCGGGCCCGTGCGTCCACGATCACCTGACGAAGCCAGAGCTCGAAGCGGGCACGATCGATCGAGGCGACGGATCGGTACTGGAGCTGCAGGTCGAGCGCCGCCTGTGTCGTGCGAAGCGCAGCCCGGGCAGCCTCGATCGTCTGCCGGCCCTCGACCGCACGCACCAGTGAGGCCAGGGCGTCCTCGGCCGGCCGGACGAGGCGGGGCGGGACAGAGCCCGATCGATGCGCTCGCCAAGCGTCGGTCGCGTCCCGGGCGGCCGCGGCAGCCACGCTCCAGTTTCCGGCGAGCGCCGACCCGTAGGCCCTGTCCGCACCTGCCGCGAACCGTGCCAGCGACGCCGGCCGGCCACCGCTCCGCGCGTCCGTCGGCACGGCCACCGCCAGCGCCTCGACGTCGCCGCCGGAGCCGGTCGAGAACTCGCCGTAACCGGGCGCAAAGACCTTTCGCTCCCGCGAACCATCGTCGTGGAGCTCCTCGACGACGACGGCGCCGCGCACCGGCCCACGCGGGCCTGCGACCGTCTGGTCCACCGCCTTCACCGTCACCTCTTCGAAGACGAGCCCTGCGATGTTCTCGGGGCGGTAGACGTCGCCCACCTTCGGGCGGGACGGCATGATCATCGCCGCCGGGCCGTCCTCGCCGGCGAACCAGGTGCCAGCGGTCTCGGCGATGATCCCGTTCTCGTAGTTGAACACGTTCTCGCCGAGGTACCAGACGGATCCCCTGTCGTCCTGGGCGTAGAGGTCGAGTGCGACCTCGTGGATCCGGTGGCCGCTGAAGGCGAGGTACTGCGACACGAGGACCTCGATGCACTGCCCGTGCGTCCACTCCAGAATCCTCGTCTGCGGCAGCAGAGTCGTCTCGGTCCGGAACGGCTTTCCGTCGACCTGCCCGTTCAGCACGGCCGACCGCAGCCCGGCGATCGGAAAGAGCGGGTTCGTCACGCGCGTCGGTCTCGAGAACGGCGGCGCGACGAGATCGACGCGCCGGTCGCCCGACGCGACCGCGAGCTTGCCGAGCCCGGCTGCGGCGAGCTGTGCGGCCGTCGGCTGGGGAACGTTTCGGGAAGCCGTCCGGTCGCAGGGGCCCGCGAGTCGGGTGATGCCCTCGCCGGCGGCGACGAGTGAGGCACCCCCGAGGCTCGCGCTCACGAACAGGCCGGCTGCGATCAGGGACACTCGCGTCTTGGTCAACGGTTCCTCCTCGATGGGTGGTCCGAGGAACGCTAGGAGGGCCCGATGAGAGGCCGATGAGCGGCGGCCGACCGGGGCAGGTCGTAGAGTTGAGCTGTGAGCGACGACCGGACGTACGCCGCCGCCGGGGTCTCGCTCGCGACGGCGGAGGGAATCGTCGAGCGGTTGCGCGCCGCCGTCGCAGCGACCGCCACGGCGCAGACGGTCGACTCGTTCGGCGGCTTCGCCGGGCTCTACGCGCTCGACGAGCAACGCCTGCTCGCCGCGTCGACGGACGGCGTCGGCTCGAAGCTCGTGCTCGCGCGCCGCGCCGGGAAGCTCGGCTGGTGCGGCGCCGACCTCGCCGCGCACTGCATCAACGACGTCCTCACCACCGGAGCCGAGCCGCTCTTCCTGCTCGACTACGTCGCCGCGAACCGGATCGAGCTCGAGCAGGTCGCCGAGCTGGTCGAGGGAGCGGCAGAGGTGTGCCGCGAGGCGGGCTGCGCGATCCTCGGCGGCGAGACGGCCGAGCTGCCCGGGATCTACCGCGAGGAGGAGCTCGACTTCGCGGGCACGTGCGTCGGCATCGTCGACCGTCGCGACCTGGTCGACGGCTCGCGCGTGCAGGCGGGAGACGTCGTCCTCGGCCTCCCCTCGGCCGGCATCCACGCGAACGGCTTCACGCTCGTCCGGCAGATCGTCGGCGACGACGACTTCGACGCCGACCTGCTGCTCCCGCCGACGCGCCTCTACCTCGAGGACGTCCGTGCGCTGCGCCGCGCCGCCGACGTTCGCGCGCTCGCGCACGTGACGGGCGGCGGCATCCTCGGCAACCTCTCGCGCGTCCTCCCCGACGGCCTCCGCGCCGAGATCGACTGGGACTCGTGGGAGCGCCCGCCGGTGTTCGCGTGGCTTGCCGAGCACGGCGTCGAGGAGGACGAGCTTCGTCGCGTCTTCAACTGCGGGATCGGCTACTGCGCGGTCGTGCCTGCGGCGGACGCAGGTGGCGCGCTCGTGATCGGCCGGGTGGTCGAGACGTGATTGGGGTGCTGGTCAGCGGCGAGGGCTCGAACCTGCAGGCGCTGCTCGACGCAGAGCTGCCGGTGTGCGCCGTCGCCTCCAGCCGGGCCGGCGTGCGCGCCCTGGAGCGGGCGGGCTCGGCAGGTGTCCCCGCCGCCTCCTTCGAGCTCGCCGAGTACGCCGACCGCGACCAGCGCGACGCGACGATGGCGAACTGGCTGCAGGAGCAGGGGGTCAGGCTCGTCGTCTGCGCGGGCTACATGCACTTGCTCACGCCCCGCTTCCTCGCGCGCTTCCCGGAGCGGATCGTCAACGTGCACCCCTCGCTGCTGCCCGAGTTCCCGGGCGCCCGCGCGATCGACGAGGCGCTCGCCGCCGGGGTCGAGACGACCGGCGTCACCGTCCATCTCGTCGACGAGGGGCTCGACACCGGCCCCGTGATCCGCCAGGAGCCCGTTCCCGTCCAGCCGGAGGAGACGCTGACGCAGCGGATCCAGGCGGTCGAGCACCGGCTGCTGCCAGAGGTGGTGAGAGAGCTCTGCGTGCGCTGATCTCCGTGTGGGACAAGACGGGGCTGGATACGCTCGCGAAGGGCCTCGCGTCGCTCGGCTGGGAGCTGGTCGCGAGCGGCGGGACCGCCGACGCGATCAAGGATCTCGGGCTGAAGGTGACGAGGGTCGAGGACGTGACCGAGTTCCCGGAGATGCTCGGGGGGCGCGTGAAGACGCTGCATCCGCGGATCCACGCGGGGATCCTGGCCCGCCGCGAGGTGGAGACGGATCTCGCGGCGCTCGAGGAGCAGGGCATCGAGTCGTTCGACCTCGTCTGCGTCAACCTCTACCCCTTCGAGCAGGTCGCGCGCGAGCACGGCGTCCGCGAGGAGGAGGCGGTCGAGATGATCGACATCGGCGGGCCCTCGATGCTGCGCGGCGCGGCGAAGAACTTCGCCCACGTCGCCCCGGTCTGCCGGCCGGCCGACTACGCGACGGTGCTCGCCGAGCTGCGCGAGTCCGGAGAGCTGTCGCTCGACACGCGCCGGCAGCTGGCCGCGACCGCGTTCGCCACCTCGGCCGCGTACGAGGCCGCGATCGCGGCCTGGTTCGCGGGGCGCGAGTCGTTCCCGACGGTCTTCACGCCCGTATTCGAGAAGCAGCTCGACCTCGCATACGGCGAGAACCCGCACCAGAGCGCCGCGTACTACGCCGAGCGCGGCACACGCACGCACCTGCTCGCCCGCGTCGACCAGCTGCACGGCCGCGAGCTCTCCTTCAACAACCTCAACGACCTGAACGCGGCGCGGCTGCTCGTGCGCGAGTTCGCGCTCCCGGCCTGCGTGATCGTCAAGCACGCGAACCCCTGCGGCGTCGCGGTGGGCGCCTCGATCGAGGAGGCATACGAGGTCGCACTCGCCGCCGACCCGCTCTCGGCGTACGGCGGCGTCGTCGTGCTCAACCGCGCAGTCAGCGCCGCGCTCGGCGAGCGGCTCGCCGAGCAGTTCGTTGAGGTGCTGTTCGCGCCCGGCTACGACGAGGTCGCGCTCGAGGCGCTCGTCCGGAAGCAGTCGATCCGGATCCTCAACGACACCGAGCGCCGGCAGACGGAGGCGTGGGAGCGCGACTACAAGCGCGTGCTCGGCGGCCTGCTCGTGCAGGACCGCGACTGGGACGTCGAGGATCGCGAGGGGATGGAGGTCGCCACCGGTGAGCCGACCGAGGCGCAGTGGGGCGACCTGCTCTTCGCTGCGCGCGTGTGCAAGCACGTCGCCTCGAACGCGATCGTGATCGCGAAGGACCTGCAGACGATCGGGATCGGCGCCGGCCAGATGAGCCGGGTCGACGCCGTGCGGATCGCGATCGAGAAGGCGCACGAGCACGGGCACTCGCTCACCGGCGCCTCACTCGCGTCGGACGCGTTCTTCCCCTTCCCGGACGGCCCGCGGCTCGCGCTCGACGCGGGCGTCGATGCCTTCATCCAGCCCGGCGGCTCGAAGCGGGACGTCGACGTGATCGACGCCGTCGAGAGCGCCGGCGCCGCGATGGTCTTCACCGGGCGCCGGCACTTTTCTCACTAGCGCAGGATGCCGGATCCGCGGAAGCGGATCCGGCATCGCGCGAAGACCCCTGAAGGGGGGCCGCTTTCGCGTCCCCGGTTGTGCGACTACGTGTTGGGGTTGCCGTCGCTGCGCGAGTTGCCGAACGTGCGGTCGGCGAAGCCGAGCGCGTCGCTGAGGAAGGCGCCGGCGAACGCGGCGAGCCCGAGCGCGAGCATGTCGGCGTATCGCTCCTCCGCGAAGACGCCGAGGACGAACAGGGCGACTGCGACGCACAACAGGATCGTGCGGAAACCGAGATTCATGCTGTCTCCTTGAGAGGGGATACTTGCCGGGTGGACGAGCTCGACCTGCGTATTCGCAATCGCCTCTACGGCTCCTTCGTCAGCACGGGCAACGTCCAGACGCCGACCGAGGTCGCAGCCGAGCTCGGCCTGTCGGCCGGAGACGTCGAGGCCGCCTACCGGCGCCTGCACGAAGCCCACGCGCTCGTGCTCCACCCGGGCACGACCGAGATCCGGATGCTCAACCCGTTCTCGGCCGTCGAGACGCCGCACCGCGTCGAGGCCGGGGGACGGACGTGGTTCGCAAACTGCGCCTGGGACGCCCTCGGGATCCCTGCGGCGCTCCACGCCGACGGCACGATCCGCTCCGCCTGCCCGGACTGCGGCGAGCCGCTCGACCTGGAGGTGCGTGGCGGAGACCTCGCCGGCGGTGGGGAGCTGCTCGTCCACTTCGTCGTCCCCGCACGGCACTGGTGGGACGACATCGCCTTCACCTGAAGCACGATGGTCTTCCTCCGGTCGGAGGAGCACCTCGAGCGCTGGCTCGCAGCCAACGACTGGGAGCCGGGCGCGAGCATGAGCGCGGGAACGCTGAACGAGCTCGCGCGGCGCTGGTGGTGGACGCGCCTCGAGCCCGACTGGCGGCCGCGCACGCCTGCCGAGTCGCAGGCGATCCTGGACGAGCTGGGGCTGACCGGCGGCTTCTGGCGCCTGGGCTGAGCTACTCGCGGTTCAGGTTCAGGAGCTCCGAGAACCGGCGGTGCGCGTCGCGGCGATCGGCCTCGGTTCGCACCTCCTCGACGTGGAGCCGGAGGTCGAGCAGGTGACGCGCGAGGCCGGGCTGATGCCGAAGGGGCACGCCCAGCCGCTCGATCGCGCAGCCGGCCTCGACGACCGCGCCGCCGGCCTCCCAGAACGCGCACGACGCCCCCGGGCACGCCTCGCGCTCGCCCACCGCCTCGCGAAGGCTGCACTGCTTCGGGGCGACTCTGGAGGTCATGCAGGGAGGATGCTCCGCGGCTCGCACGGGGACATCGGCGACCTCACGGATCGCGACTGCGGGAGAGTACGGATTGCGTAGGCTTACGCGCCGATGGCCCGGGAGTACCCCACGCTGCTCGACCTGGTCGGCTCGACGCCGATCGTCCGGCTCGACCGGATCGCGCGCGACGTCGAGCCGATGCTGCTCGCCAAGCTGGAGTACCTGAACCCGGGCGGCTCGAACAAGGACCGGATCGGGCTGGCGATGATCGAGGCCGCCGAGCGCGAGGGGAAGCTGCGGCCGGGCGGGACGATCGTGGAGCCGACGTCGGGCAACACCGGCGTCGGGCTCGCGATCGCCGCGGCCGCGCGCGGGTACCGCTGCATCTTCGTCATGCCGGACAAGATGAGCCAGGAGAAGATCTCGATGCTGCGGGCCTACGGCGCCGAGGTCGTGATCACGCCGACCGCGGTCGAGCACGACTCGCCCGAGAGCTACTACTCGGTCTCCGACCGGCTCGCGGAGGAGATCCCCGGCGGCTTCAAGCCCGACCAGTACTCGAACATGGCCAACCCGCAGGCGCACTACGAGACGACCGGCCCGGAGATCTGGGAGCAGACGGACGGCGAGATCGACGCGCTCGTGATCTCGGTCGGCACGGGCGGCACGATCTCGGGCGCGGGCCGCTACCTGAAGGAGCGCAACCCGAAGATCCAGATCGTCGGCGCCGACCCCGAAGGCTCCGTCTACACGTCCGAGGAGACGCATCCCTACCTCGTCGAGGGGATCGGCAAGGACACCTGGCCCGAGACGATGTCGCGCGACGTGGTCGACCGCTGGGTGCGCGTCTCCGACCGCGACTCGTTCGTGACCGCGCGCCGGCTCTCGCGCGAGGAGGGGATCCTTGCAGGCGGCTCGGCAGGGACCACGATCTGGGCCGCGCTCGAGGTGGCGAAGGACTTCGGCCCGGACGCGCGGATCCTGACCATCCTCCCCGACTCCGGCCGCTCCTATCTCTCCAAGTTCTACGACGACAACTGGATGCTCCAGTACGGCTTCCTCGAGCGGAAGGCGCCCGCGCCGACGATCGACCAGGTGCTGCGGTTCAAGCGAGGCGAGGAGCACGAGGTCCCCGATCTCGTCACGATCGAGTCGCACGCGAAGGTGGGCGCGGCCATCGACCTGATGCAGCGGTACTCGATCTCGCAGCTACCGGTCGTGCGCAGCGAGCCGGTCGAGTCGCTCGCGGACGTCGTCGGCTCGCTGCAGGAGCGCGGCGTGCTCGACCGCGTCTTCAAGAACCCGGACGCGATGAACGAGGACGTCGCCGTCGTGATGCAGCCGCCGCTCGCCACGGTCGACGTCGGCGACTCGCTCGATCAGGTCTTCGCCGACCTCTCCGGCCCGAGCGCGGCCGTCGTCGTCGCCGCAGGCGGACGCCCGGCCGCGATCCTCACACGGTCCGATCTGCTGGAGTACCTCGCACATCAGCGGTCGCAGGTGAACGGAGCCTCCTAGCCGCGGCGTTCTCGGAGCGGACGGCGACGAACACCGAGCCGACGATCAGCGCGGCGCCGAGGCCGACCGCGAGCGTCAGCTGCTCGCCCAGCAAGAGCGCGCCGAGAGCGATCGCGACGAGCGGGTTCACGTACTGGTGCGTGACGACCTTCGAGATCGGCGCGTTCCGCAGCAGCCACGCGTAGGCGGTGAAGCCGATCAGGGAGCCGAAGACCGCCAGGTAGAGCCAGGCGGCGATCGACTGCAGCGTGAATCCCGCCGCGTCCATCGACCACGGCTCGCCGGTGACGAGGCCGAGCAGGAGCAGGAGGACGGCGGCGCTCAGCATCTCCCAGGTGGTCGCGACGAAGCCGTCCTTCGGCAGCGGCAGCCGGTGGGCGAAGTACGAGCCGAGCGACCAGGAGATGCTCGCGCCGATGGCTATCGCGAGCCCGATCGCACTCGCCGCGCCGCCGCCCCCGGGGATCACGACGAGCGCCAGCCCCGCGAGGCCCACGAGCACGCTCAGCCGCGTCGCCAGCGCGACACGCTCGCGCGCCAGCGTGCGCAGGAGGATCACCTGCAGCGGCACCGAGCCGGCGATCATCGCTGCGATGCTCGAGTCGATCCTCGTCTCCGCCAGCGTGACGAGCCCGACGCCGAAGGTCAGGAGGGCGAGTCCGAGCAGCGCGGACGC
>JANPKC010000296.1:0-7972 GCA_031425855.1 Actinomycetes bacterium
GCCCGCAGGTCGTCGGCGAGGCCTGGCGGCAGCCGATCGTGCACGGGCTCCTGCACCTGCTCGGGTATGACCACGGCGACGAGATGGAGGCCAGGGAGGCGGAGCTGCTGTGAGGTCGCGCAGGCCGCCCTCGATCGTCGAGTCGTTCAACTTCGCCTTCGAGGGGATCATCCACGTGCTCCGGACGCAGCGGAACATGCGGATCCACTTCGGCGTCGCCGTGCTCGTGCTGGTCGCGGCGCTCGTCTCCGGGGTCGACAAGCTCGAACTGATCGCGCTGTTGCTCGCGATCGCGTTCGTGCTGATCGCGGAGATGCTGAATACCGCGGTCGAGGCCGCGGTCGACGTCGCAACGACCTCGTTCGACCCGATGGCCAAGCTTGCGAAGGACATCGCCGCGGGCGCCGTCCTGATCGCCACGGCCGTCGCCGTCGCCGTCGGCTACCTCGTCTTCTCCGGCTCCGTCGCCGACCGCAGCTCGCGGCTGCTCGACCGGCTCTCGACCGTCCCGGCCGAGCTGACCTTGATCGCGCTCGTGCTGACGACGATCGTCGTGATCGCGACGAAGGCGCTGACGGGCAGCGGCACGCCGCTGCGGGGAGGGCTGCCGTCCGGGCACTCCGCCGTCGCGTTCGCCGGCTGGAGGGCGGTGACGCTGATCCTCGACGACGTCGACCACCGCTTCCTGATCTCGTCGCTGACGTTCATCATGGCGTTGCTCGTGGCCCAGACCCGCGTCGAATCCGGCGTCCACTCCTCCTCCGAGGTTCTCTACGGCGGCCTGATCGGCGCGCTCGTCGCGCTCGCCGTCTTCCAGGTCGCGCAATGACGGACCTGGTCGAGAAGGCCGAGGCGGTCGCCGCGCGCGCCTATGCGCCCTACTCGCACTACAACGTCGGAGCGGTCGTGCGCACCGACGACGGCCGCGAGTTCGAGGGCGTCAACGTCGAGAACGCGGCCTACCCGCTCGGCGTCTGCGCCGAGAAGAGCGCTCTCGTGGCCGCGGTGGCGGCCGGGTACGGGCCCGGGCGGATCGCCGCGATCGGGATCAACGCGTCCCCGTGCGGCGGCTGCCGCCAGTGGCTCGTCGAGTTCAGGGTCGCCGAGGTGAGCTTCCGGCGCGAGGACGGCACGATCGCGAGCTACGACGCGAAGGGGCTCCTGCCGGAGACCTGGGACTTCCCCGGCCCGTGAAGGCCGGCTTCATCGCGGTCGCCGGGCGGCCGAACGTCGGCAAGTCGACGCTCGTGAACGCGCTCGTCGGCGAGAAGATCGCGATCACCTCGTCGGTGCCGAACACGACCCGGCGGCGCGTCTTCGGGGTCGCGAACGACGACGACTGGCAGCTCGTCCTCGTCGACCTCCCCGGCTTCCAGAAGCCGATGGACAAGCTGACGCAGCGGATGCAGAAGACCGTCGACTCGTCGTTCGAGGACATCGACGCGATCCTCTTCGTCCTCTCCGCCCGCGACCGCGTCGGCGGCGGCGACCGCTTCATCGCGCGGCGCGTCTACGGGCTCGGCAAGCCCGTGATCGTGGCGGTCAACAAGGTCGACAACCTGAAGCCGAGCCACATCATCACCCAGATGAAGGCGGCCGCCCAGCTCGGCGACTTCCACGCGCTCCACCCGGTGAGCGCGAAGACGAAGGACGGGATCGACGAGCTCCGGGACGACCTCGTCTACCTGCTGCCCGAGGGCCAGCCGCACTTCCCGCGCGAGTCCGCGACCGACCAGACGAGCGAGGAGCGGATCTCGGAGCTGATCCGCGAGAAGGCGCTCCAGCTGACGCGCGACGAGGTGCCGCACTCGATCTCGGTCGAGATCGACGAGCTCGACCAGAAGCTCCTGCGCGCGTTCGTGCTCGTCGAGACGGAGTCGCAGAAGCAGATCCTCGTCGGCAAGAAGGGCTCGATGGTCAGGGAGATCGGCACCCGCGCGCGCCCCGAGATCGAGGCGCTCCTGGGGCACAAGGTCTTCCTCGAGCTCGTCGTCAAGGTGCGGCCGAAGTGGCGGCGCGACGACGCGGCGCTCGAGCGGCTCGGGCTCTAGTGGAGCGGCTGTCCTTCGGTGCGGACGGCGCCTTCTCGCCGCGGGACGACCGGCTCGAGAGCGTGACCGTTGCGCCGCTGACGGGCTCGATCTCTCGCGGCGCGCCGTTCCAGGCGGCCGTCTTCCGGCTTGGTCAGGGGGGCCGCGTGGCGCGTCATCCGGCAGACGTACCGCAGATCCTCGCGGTGCTCGAGGGCACGGGCGAGGTCAGCGGCGCCGCCGGGGCCTTCGAGCCCGTAGGCCCGGGCGAGGCGATCTTCTGGGAGCAGGGCGAGGAGCACGAGACGCGGTCCGCCGAAGGGATGACCGCGCTGATCGTCGAGGGCCACGGGCTCGAGCCCTTCAGGCCCTGACTACTCGATCTCGATCCCCTCGACCGCCAGCTCGAGCGTCTCGATCGTGACCTCGTTCCCCTTCGCGTTCAGGTTGCTCGGGTCGTACTTGGTCGGCCACGCGTCGCGGAGGAGCCAGCGCTGAACCGGCTGGCGCTGCTCGTCGAGGAGGGTGATCCTGACGTCGCGGCGAAGGGGCTGGCCGTCGCGCACCGCCTTGAACCACTCCCAGAGCTCGAGCCGCCCTGAGAGCCCGCGACGGAGCACGACGTTGCCATAGCGCGTCCGGCCGGGGAGCTTGCGCGACGAGGAGGCGGGGTCGCCGCCCTCGCGGTACTCGATCACCTCGACCTCGGCAGCCGGTATCTCGACCTCGGCGAACTGGAGCTCCTCGCCGATGCCGAGGTCGACGATGAAGTTGAAGTTCGGATACGGGTTGTCACGCTGGACGGCCACTGGGCGGAACCTCCCTCTCGATGTAGCCGAGATCGCGGTAGATCTCGAGGTCGTGGACGATCGTCGTGCGGCACCGCTCCCCCTCGGGGGTGCGCCAGCTGACCGCAGTGGTCAGCAGGGTGGGCTCGCCGCGGGCGAAGTAGGACGCGCTCCGGTCGAGGAAGACCTCGATCGACTTCCGCGGCGCCAGGAACTCGAGCTTGCGGAAGAGCGCCAGCCGGTCGATCCGCTTCGAGCCGCCGGCGCCCGAGAACCGCTCGCCGAACTTGACGCGGACGCCGTGCGCCGGCCGGTCGCCCGTGTTCGCGAGGACGAGGAAGAGGAGCCCGCGGTCGAAGACGACGTCGAGGATCACGCCGGCGTCGCCACGCTCGTCGTCCCTCATGGCGCGAGTGTACGACGGGGACAGTCCCGGGGACAGTCCCCGAACGGATCTGCGACGCGTCTGCGTCAGAAGCGTCCGGTGGGGGCTAGACGTCGCCCTTGAACGTGTCGCAGGCGGTCGGGTCGCCGGCCTCGAAGCCGTTCTTGAACCAGGTGACACGCTGCTCGCCGCTGCCGTGCGTGAACGTGTCCGGCCTCACCGCGCCGCCACCCCGCTTCTGGATCCGGTCGTCGCCGACGGCCTCGGCTGCTGTCAGCGCCTCCTCGAGATCGCCCGGCTCGAGCAGGTCTTCCTGGCGGACGGCCGAGTGTGCCCAGATCCCGGCCAGGCAGTCGGCCTGCAGCTCGAGCCGCACGGAGAGGTCGTTGGCGTCGTCGGGGTTCTCCTGGCGGGCGAGGTTCACGTCCTCCATCACGCCGAGCAGGTTTTGGACGTGGTGGCCGATTTCGTGCGCGACGATGTAGGCCTGCGCGAAGTCGCCGTTCGCGCCGAGCCGCTGCTGCAACTCGGTCATGAACGGCAGGTCGAGGTACACCTTCCGGTCCGCGGGGCAGTAGAAGGGGCCGACCGTCGCGGGCGCGTTGCCGCAGGCCGTGCTCACCTGGTCGTCGTAGAGGACGACGACCGGCGGCTCGTAGACTTTGCCGCTGTCGGCGAAGAGCTTCTTCCACGTCGCGTCGACGTCACCGGCGACGAAGTCGACGAACTTGCCGGCGTCGTCGTCGGGCGCCTGCTCCAGCTCGGCCTCGGTCGGGGCGGGCGCCTGCGGGAACTGGCCCGTGCCCGGATCGACCGCGAAGCCACCGCCGCCTCCGGGAAGGCCGCCGAAGATCAGGTAGACGACGAGCAGGACGATCAGGCCGAGCCCGCCGCCTCCGGCCTTCCCCATCGGCAGCGGGATGCCGCCGCCGCCGAGGCCGCCGCCCGCTCCGCGCCGGTCCTCGATCCGTCCGGCCCCGCCACGTCCACGCCATTTCATGGCCGACCTGATTCCCCCTCGGCACGGATCTAACCGCTACTACACTGCTCGCATGGCGCAGGCGCCCGTACTGCCGCGTGGCTTCGAGCTCCCGCTCGAGCCGAGGCTCCCCCGGATCGGCTCCGTCGACGCGGTCGCGCTCGAGGAACGGGCCGCAACGCTCGCCAAGCGGTCGATCAAGAAGGACTCGAAGCTGCAGGCGTACGACCTCGCCGTCCGGATGATGGACCTGACGACGCTCGAGGGCGCCGACACGCCCGGCAAGGTCGCCGCGCTCTGCTCGAAGGCGATGCGGCCCGACCCGGTCGACCCCTCGATCCCCCCGGTCGCCGCCGTCTGCGTCTACCCGAACCTCGTCCCGACCGCGAAGGCCCGGCTCGACGGCTCGGGCGTGAAGGTCGCCTCGGTCGCGACCGCGTTCCCGTCGGGCCAGTCGCCGCTCGCGGTCAAGCTCGCGGACGTGCGCGAGGCGGTCGAGCTCGGCGCCGACGAGGTCGACATGGTGATCGACCGCGGCGCGTTCCTCTCCGGCCGCTACGCCAAGGTCTACGACGAGATCGTCAAGGTGAAGGAGGCCTGCGGCCACGCCCACCTGAAGGTGATCCTCGAGACGGGCGAGCTCGGCACCTACGACAACGTGCGCCGCGCGTCGCTGCTCGCGATGGCCGCCGGCGGCGACTTCATCAAGACCTCGACCGGCAAGATCAACCCGGCCGCGACCCTGCCGGTCACGCTCTGCATGCTCGAGGCGATCCGCGACGTGCACGAGGAGACGGGGCGCGTCGTCGGGATGAAGCCGGCCGGCGGGATTCGGACGGCAAAGCAGGCGATTCAGTACCTGGTCGTCCTGCACGAGACGCTCGGCCTCCAGTGGATGACGCCCGACCTCTTCCGCTTCGGCGCCTCGTCGCTCCTGAACGACGTGCTGATGCAGATCCGCAAGCAGAAGACCGGCCGCTACCAGAGCATCGACTACTTCACGATCGACTGATGAGCGAGCTCGCCAAACGCCACGCGCCGGTCCCGGCCCTGACGGAGTGGGACTACGCGCCCGCTCCGGAGGCGCGCGAGATCGTCCAGCTCGAGAAGCGCTACGGCCTCTTCATCGGCGGCAAGTTCGTCAAGCCACGCTCGGGCGAGTGGTTCAAGTCGATCTCGCCTTCGAGCGAGGAGACGCTCGCCGAGGTCGCGCAGGCGAGCGAGCAGGACGTCAACCTCGCCGTCAAGGCGGCGAGGTCGGCGTACGAGGACGGCTGGTCGAGGCTCGCCGCCTCGGAGCGGGCGAAGTACCTCTTCCGGATCGCGCGGCTGCTGCAGGAGCGCTCGCGCGAGCTGGCCGTGCTCGAGAGCCTCGACGGCGGCAAGCCGATCCGCGAGAGCCGCGACGTCGACCTCCCGCTCGCGGCCGCGCACTTCTTCTACTACGCGGGCTGGGCCGACAAGCTCGAGTACGCCTTCCCGGCGCGGAAGCCGAAGCCGATCGGCGTCGCCGGCCAGATCATCCCCTGGAACTTCCCGCTCCTGATGCTCGCGTGGAAGATCGCGCCCGCGCTTGCGGCCGGGAACACGGTCGTGCTGAAGCCGGCCGAGACGACGCCCCGGACGGCGCTGTTCTTCGCCGACATCTGCCGCCAGGCCGAGCTGCCGCCCGGCGTCGTCAACATCGTCACCGGCGACGGCCGCGCGGGCGCCGCGCTCGTCAAGCACGAGGGCGTCGACAAGATCGCGTTCACGGGCTCGACCGAGGTCGGCAAGGCGATCCAGCGAGAGCTCGCCGGCACGGGCACCAAGCTGACGCTCGAGCTCGGCGGCAAGGCCGCGAACATCGTCTTCGACGACTGCGCGCTCGACCAGGCGATCGAGGGGATCGTGAACGGGATCTACTTCAACCAGGGCCACGTCTGCTGCGCGGGCTCGCGCCTCCTCGTCCAGGAGTCGATCTACGAGGCAACGGTCGCGAAGCTGAAGCAGCGCCTCGAGACGCTCCGGCTCGGCGACCCGCTGGACAAGAACACGGACATCGGCGCGATCAACTCGAAGGCGCAGCTCGACCGGATCACCGAGCTCGTCCAGTCCGGCCAGGACGAGGGCGCCGAGATGTACCAGCCCCCGTGCCGCCTGCCCGAGAAGGGGTACTGGTTCGCGCCGACCGTCTTCACGAATGTCGCGCAGAGCCACCGGATCGCGCAGGAGGAGATCTTCGGCCCCGTCCTCTCGGTGCTCACGTTCCGGACGCCGGAGGAGGCAGTCGAGAAGGCAAACAACACGCCCTACGGCCTCTCCGCCGGTGTCTGGACGGAGAAGGGCTCGCGGATCCTCTGGATGGCCGACCGGCTTCGAGCCGGCGTCGTCTGGGCCAACACGTTCAACCGCTTCGATCCGGCGTCGCCGTTTGGCGGCTACAAGGAGTCGGGCTTCGGCCGCGAGGGCGGCCGGCACGGTCTCGAGCCGTACCTCTCCTTCGAGGGCTCCGAGAGCTGGGGCGGATGAGGCGCTTTCAGTTCGCGCTCGGCCTCGCCGCCGCCGCGGGTGCGCTGCTGCTGGCCGACCGCCACTTCGGGAGCACGCGGTGAGCGACCGCCTGCCGGTGCAGAAGACGTACAAGCTCTTCCTGGGCGGCGGCTTCCCGCGGTCGGAGTCAGGGCGCACGTTCGAGGCCGAGGGGCACAACGTGGCGCGCGCATCGCGCAAGGACGTGCGCGACGCGGTCGTCGCCGCCCGGTCTGCCCAGGCGAAGTGGGCCTCCGCGACGGCGTACAACCGCGGCCAGGTTCTCTACCGCGTCGCCGAGATGATGGAGGCTCGCACCGCCGACCTCGTCGCCGTCTGCTCCGGCAAGAAGGAGGTCGAGGCCGCGATCGATCGGATCGTCTGGTACGCCGGCTGGGCCGACAAGCTGGCGCAGGTGCTCGGCTCCTCGAATCCCGTCTCAGGCCCGTACTTCAACTTCACCGTCCCGGAGCCGACGGGTGTCGTGGGGATCCTCGCGCCCGACGAGCCCCCGCTCGGCGGCCTGATCTCCCGGATCGCCCCGGCGATCGTCGGCGGGAACGCGGTCGTCGTCGTCGCCTCCGAGACGCGTCCGCTGGCCGCGATCGAGCTCGCCGAGGCGATCGCGACCTCCGATCTCCCGGGTGGTGTCGTCAACATCCTCACGGGTCACCGCGACGAGCTGGCCCCGACGCTCGCAGGGCACATGGACGTGAACGCGATCGACGTCACCGGCGCGAACGGCCAGACGGAGGAGCTGGAGAAGCTCGCCGCCGAGAACGTCAAGCGAGTCGTCTTCGGCAGCCCCGACGGCCAGAGCCCCTGGGACATCTCGGCCTTCCTCGAGCTGAAGACGATCTGGCACCCGATCGGCCAGTAGGACGACGGGCCGGTCAGTCGTTGCGTCGGCCAGCGATAATCGCCGCGTGAGCGCACGCAAGCTCAGCCATGCGATCTCCGAAGGCGAGGGGATCTCGTTCATCGTCGTCGTCGACGGGGCCGACGCAGCCGCCGCAGCAGAGGCCAGCGGCGCCGAAGCGGTGTGGATCGATGGCGACCACCTACTCGAGCCCGTGCGCGGAGCGACCCTGCTGCCCATCGTGGGCTCGACCCGCCTCGCCGGTCTCGACGCCTGTGTCCTGCGGCCGGACGACGATTTCGAGCTCGCAGAGGGCGTGGAGCGCGTGATCCAGGTCTCCGACGAGGAGACCCTCGAAGACGTCCTCGAGCGGCTCGACCCCGAGCTGCTCCTCCTGGCGGCCGGTGACGCCGACGACCC
>JANPKC010000297.1:0-8175 GCA_031425855.1 Actinomycetes bacterium
CGCGGGCCAGCTCGGCGTCGTCGGCTTTCGCGGCGCCCGGCTCCGCGTCGCGCAGGTGCGGCAGACCTTCAGGGCGTCAGGCGGTAGATCGTGCCGCCGTGCGAGACGGCGTAGAGCTCACCGGCGATGTCCTGGCCGAACGAGGTCACGCTCCGAACCTTGAAGGGCTCGCGACGGAGGCCCGCCGCCTTGCCGCCGGAGAGCTTGAAGCTCCAGATGATCCCGCTGCAGTAGTCGCCGTAGATGTAGCGGCCGCGCAGCGACGCCTTCGAGCCGCGGTAGACGTACCCGCCGGTCACGGAGCAACCGTCGTCGTGGGAGTACTGGGCGACCGGCTGGACGAGCTTGCCCGGGCCGAGCGGCTTGTCCTCGAACTTCGAGCGGCCCTCGTAGACGTCCCAGCCGTAGTTCTCGAGCCCGGGGCTCTTCGCGGGCGAGTACGAGATCTCCTCGATCGCGCCCTGGCCGACGTCGCCCAGGTAGAGGTCGCCGTTCGCGAGGTCGAACGAGAAGCGCCACGCGTTGCGCAGGCCGAGGGCCTCGATCTTGACGCCCTTCGTCGCGACGTTGATCGAGAGCAGCTTCCCGAACAGCGAGCGCATGTTCTGGGAGCGGTTCTCCGGGTCGCCGCCGCTGCCGCCGTCGCCCATCGTGAAGTAGAGGCGGCCGTCGGGGCCGAAAGCGAGCATGCCGCCGTTGTGGTTCCCGTACGGATCGCGGCTGGAGAAGAGCTGCCGCGGCGAGGTCGCGCGGCTGCCGTTCGTCCGGTACTCGACGACCCTGGTCGAGCCGTCCCGCGCGGTGTACTGGACGTAGAGCTTGCGCACCTTCGGGTAGGACGGATGGAACGCGAGGCCGAGCAGCCCCTGCTCGCCGCCCACCGTGACGAGGCTGCGGATGTCGAGCAACGGCGACGAACGGCGCTTGCCGTTCTGGAGCACAAGGATCCTGCCGCCCTGCTCGAGGACGTAGAGGCGGCCGGGCTCGCCCCTGGCGCCGGTGACGAACACGGGCTGCGAGAACCCGCTCGCAACGGCGCGCGGCTTGAACGCGGCACGGTCGACCTCCTGCGGCGCCGCTCCGGCCGCGCAGGCGGCACCGAGGGCGGCGACGCAGGCGAGTGCGAGCAGCGACCTCATCCGCGAGCACGATAGTCACAGACCCACGGCCGGGGCAGCAGTAACCTCCCCGCGTGAACATCTTCATCATCGGCGCCGGCCAGGTGGGCGCGACGATCGTCCAGGCGCTCCACGACGAGCACGAGCTGACGGTCTTCGACCTGGACGAGGAGCGGCTCGCCGCGATCTCACAGCGCTACGACGTCGCGACCGTGGAGGGCAACGGCGCCAGCCGCCGCGTGCTCGCCGCCGCCGGAATCGCCCAGGCCGACCTGCTGATCGCCTGCACGTCCCGGGACGAGTCGAACATCGTCGCGGCGATGATCTCGAAGGCCTGCTCGGCGCGGACGACGACGGTCGTCAGGACGACGAATCCGGAGTACCTGGAGGTGTGGCGGGAGGGCCAGCTCGACGTCGACTTCATCGTCTCGTCGGAGGTGGAGACGGCGCACGCGATCACACGGACGATCGGCGTGCCCTCCGCGCGCCAGACGGACGTCTTCGCCGAAGGCCAGGTGCAGATGGTCGAGTTCGACGTGACCGCCAAGGCCGACCCGAGCATCCTCGGGACGCCTCTTCGCGAAGCACGGCTGCCGCAGGACGGGCGTGTCGCGGCGATCATCCGCGGCGACGGCGTCGTGATTCCCCGGGGCGACGAGCAGATCGAGGTCGGAGATCGGATCGTGGTGATCGGCTCGCCGCACGCCGCCCAGACCTGGAGCCAGCTGATCGCTCCCGGATCCGGGACAGTCCGCGACGTCGTCATCTTCGGCGCGGGACGCGCCGGGATCGCGGTCGCGCGGATGCTGATCGACCAGGGGATCGGCGTCCGGCTGATCGAGGCGTCGCGCGACCGCGCGCGCTTCGTCTCGCAGGAGCTGCCGGAGGCGCGCGTCTACCACGCCACCGGGTTCGACCCGGACTTCCTCGAGCGGGAGCGGATCACGGAGGCGGAGGTCGCGGTCTTTGCGATGCGCGACGACATGAAGAATCACTTCGCCGCCTCGCTCGTCAAGGTGCACGGCTCACGGTTCACGGTCGCCATCGTCCACGACGCCCCCTCGCAGGAGGTCTTCGAGTACGCCGGAGTGGACGTGACCGTCAACCCGCGCCAGATCACGGCCGAGGAGATCGTCCGCTTCGCGCACGACCCGCGGACGCAGCAGGTCGTCATGCTCGAGGGCGACCGGTTCGAGGTGCTCGACATCACGACGCAGCGCGACAGCGAGTACGTCGGCATGGCGTTCAAGGACATGCCGATCCGCGGCGCGCTGATCGGCGCGATCGTCCGGGACGGCACCGCAATCTTCCCCCGGGGCGACGACGTCCTCCGCCCCGGCGATCGGGTGATCGTGTTCACCGAGTCGCGGCGCGTGCCGGAGGTCGAACGGGCGCTGTGAGGGGACGCACGCGGCTCGCCGTCGACGTGACCGGCTCCGTCAACCTCGTCGCGACCCTGACGAAGTACCTCGCTCTGTCGACGCTTGTCCCTGCGGCCGTCGCCTTGGGTTACCGGGAGACGCCGTGGCCGTTCCTGCTGGCAGGGGCAGGCATCGGCGCCGTCGCCGTCGGCGTCGAGCGCCTGACGGCCGGCGACCACCGCATCGGCGCGCGCGAGGGGTTCCTGGTCGTGTCGCTGACCTGGCTCGCCGCGGCGGCCGTCGGAGCGGCGCCGTTCCTCCTCTCGGGCGAGGTGCAGCTCGACCGGCCTGTCGATGCCTACTTCGAGGCGATGTCCGGCTTCACCACGACCGGCGCCAGCGTTCTCGTCGACGTCGAGGCGGTCTCGCGCCCGCTCCTGCTCTGGCGGCAGTTCACCCAGTGGCTGGGCGGCATCGGGATCATCGTGCTCGCGCTCGCGGTGCTACCGCGGCTGCGGGTCGGCGGGCGCCAGCTGCTCGAGCACGAGATGCCCGGCCCCGAGATCGAGTCGCTGAGCACCCGCATCGCCGACACTGCTCGCCGCGTCTGGATCCTCTATCTCGCGCTCTCGGCGGCGCTCGTCCTCCTGCTCGCAGGATTCGGGCTCACCGGTGTCGACGAGCGGATGACGGTGTTCGACGCGTTCGCCCACGCCCTGGCCACCATCCCGACGGGAGGATTCGGGGTCGACGCGTCCTCGCTGGAGGAATTCGGGGCCGCCAGCCAGTGGACGATCGCTCTCTTCATGGCGCTCGCCGGCGCGAACTTCGCCCTCCTCTATCGCGCCTTCGTCCGCCGCGAGGGGAGGGCGTTCGCACGTGACGAGGAGTTCCGGCTCTACGCGGGTCTGCTCGCCCTGGGCTCGTTCGTCCTCGCCGGCCAGCTGTGGGTGGACGGGATCGCCGTCGGGGAGGCGGCGATCCGGCATGGCGTCTTCCAGGCGGTCTCGGTGATGACGACGACGGGGTTCGCAACCGTCGACTTCGCGGTCTTCCCCACTCTCGGGGTCGTCACCATCATCGGCCTGATGTTCGTGGGCGGCTCCGCCGGCTCGACGAGCGGCTCGGTGAAGGCCGTGCGCCACTTGCTGCTCGGGAAGATCCTGCGCCGCGAGATCGACCAGACCCTTCACCCGGAGCTGATCACGCCTGTGCGCCTGAACCGGTCCGCGGTCGACGAGCGCACCCTTCGCGCGGTCACGAGCTTCGTCCTGCTCTACATCGGCATCTTCATCGTCGGCACCGTGCTGCTCGCGGCAGACGCGGCTCGCACGGGCCTCGAGCTCAGCCTGCTCGAGGCGATCAGCGTCTCCGCCACGACGCTCGGCAATGTCGGGCCCGCGTTCGGCTTCGCCGGTCCTTTCGGCTCGGTCGAGCCCTTCAGCGACTTCTCCACGATCGTGATGACGGGCCTGATGTGGCTGGGGCGGCTCGAGGTGATCCCGATCGTCGTGCTGCTCTCGCGCCACTACTGGCGCAACAGCTAGGACGTCAGCAGCAGCTTCCGGAGCTCGTCTTCCTTGCCCGGCTCCAGCACCGCCAGCACCTGGTCGCCCGGCCGGATCACCGTCGAGTCCTCGGCGAGCTCGGAGCGCCCCTGCCGCATCACCGAGATCAGGCGGGTGCCCTCCGGTAGCCGCAGCCCCGCGATGCGCTTGCCGGCGGCCGGCGAGTTGCGCTCGATCTGCAGCTCGACGATCTCGAGGTTCTCCTTGCGCAGCTCGAGCAGGTGGACGATCCCGTGCTCGGGCACCTCGTGCTCGACGAGGCCGAGCACGTTCGAGGTCGCGCAGACCGTCTGGTTGATCCCGAGCAGGTCGAAGTGCTCCTGGTTGCGCGGGTCGTTGACGCGCGCGATCACCTTCGGGACGCGGTAGCCCTCGGTCGCGATCTGGCAGATGATCAGGTTGTCCTCGTCGTCTCCTGTGACGCCGAGCACGAGCTCGGGCGGGCGCGCGATCCCGGCGCGCTCGAGCACGTGCAGCTCGGTCGCGTCGCCGAGCAGGACCTGGTGCTCGAACTCGTCCTGGAGCTGGTCGAAGCGGTACGGGCGCTGCTCGATCAGCGTCACCTCGTGCCCCATCTTCAGCAGCGAGCGGGCGACGTTGGCGCCGACCTTGCCGCCTCCGGCGACGATCGAGTACATCAGGCCGTGGCCTCCTGCTTCGACTCCTTGCGGACAGCGGTGCTCAGCGCGGAGATCGCCGTCTGCGTCGGGCAGATCGTCCGCATCCCGCGTGCCGCGTAGAAGTCCGCCCGGGCGGGATCGAGCACGCGGACGACGACGCACGGGACGGCCCAGCGCTTCTCGACCACCTGGCCGATGACGAGGTTCGTGTTGTCGCCGCTCGTCGCGACGACGACCGCGTCGGCGTCCGGAACCCCCGCCTTGCGGAGGATCTCGGCGTCCATCCCGTGGCCGACGATGAACCCGCCGGCCCAGCGAGAGCCGAGCCGCGCGAGCGCCTCCTCCTGCTCGTCGATCGCGGTCACGTCCCAGCCGTCCTCGGCCAGGTCGCGCGCCACCGCCGAGCCGACCCGTCCGCAGCCGATCACCACCAGTCTCATGGCGTCAGAGTACGTCCTCGAGCACGCCTTGCGGGAAGGCGACGACGATGACCTCGCAGGGAGCGCTTCGCAGCACGTAGTCGACGGTCGGGGAGAAGAAGGCCGACTGGCGGCGCCAGCGCGGCGACGAGCCGACGACGATCAGGTCGGAGTCGCGCTCGACGGCCTGGTCGACGATCGCGCCGCCGAGCGCCCGCGCCCGCACGGTGACCGGCTCCACGCGGACGCCGTTCTCCTCCCCGAGCAGCACCGCTTCCGCCAGCGACGCCGCCGCCTGCTCCTCGAGCTCGAAGAGCGGCGCATCGAGCTCCTGGTCGAGCGGGACGACGATCACGAAGAGCGCGTCGACCGTGGCTTCGCGCTCCTTGGCGAGAGCGACCGCCGTCGCCACCATCTCCTCCCCGATCGGGCCGAGCTTCATCGGCACGAGCAAGCGCCGGAACTCGGCGCCCGCGGGGAGCTCCTGCACCGGGCCGACCTCGTCGAGCAGACCGATGTGCGCGCGCCGCCGGACGACGAGGTAGAGGGCGAGCCCGACCGCAAGCCAGATCGGCCCGGCGTACCGGGCGGCAGGGTGCGTCACCATCGCGACGAGCCAGAACGCGATCGCGAGCGGCGCTCCCACGAGCGGCGCGGCCAGCGGTGCGCGGAACGGCCGGGGCAGGTCGGGCTCGGTGAAGCGGAGCCGGATCACCGCCAGCTGCGCCGCGGCGAAGGCGAGCAGCACCCCGAACGAGTAGAGGCTCGCAAGGAACTCGACGTCGTCCCCGATCAGCCCCGTGCCGACGACGAGCCCGATCGAGATCGTCGCCGCCGCCACGATCGCCTGCGGTGAGACCAGCGTGCGCCGGTTCAGCCGCCCGAAGCTCGGCGGCAGCTGCCGGTGGCCGCCGAGGGAGTGGGCGAGGCGGGTGAAGCCCGAGATCGACGTCGTCGCCGCGGCCAGCAGCACGAGCGCGCCCGTGAGGCCGACGTAGACGACGAGCGCGTCTCCGACGAGATCTGGGACGTGCGCCCCGAGCGCGTCGACGATCCCGGCGAGCGGCGCCTTCAGCCACTCCTCGCCCAACGCCGTCTGGCCGTTCTCGACCGGGAACGCGGCGAGCCCGACCGCGGCGACCGCGGCGGTGATGACGACGACGAGCCCGATCGCCGAGAAGAGGCTGCGCGGCAGCGTCCGGCCCGGCTCGCGCGTCTCCTCTGCGAGGTTGGCGACCGTCTCCAGCCCCGTGTACGCGAGCATCGCCAGCGGCAGCGCGAAGGCGAGATCGTCCCAGGTCGGGGAGACGCCGAGGTCCGCGCCCTGCGTGAGCGCGTCCGGGGAGACGACCAGCGCCAGGCCGAGGAGCACGAGCAGGAGCTGCGTGGCGAGATCGAGCCCGGCGACGACGAGCCCGGCGGAGTGGAGCTGCGAGCGGCGCGTCAGCCTGACCGCCGCGATCGCGAGGATCACGGTGACGGCGACGCCGATGTCCCACGGCGACTCGCGGAGCTCCTCGATCCCGAGCGCCGTGCCCAGGTAGTGCGGGAGGAACAGCGTCGAGAGCGCGATCACGATCAGGTAGTCGAGGAAGAGCGCCCAGCCGGTCAGGAAGCCGAAGACGTCGTTGTAGGCGCGCCGGACGAAGGTCGCGGCGCCGCCGGTCTCCGGGAGCGCGGCTGTCCCCTCCGCGTAGGAGAGCGAGACGATCAGGAAGAAGACGCCCGCGCCCAGGAGGACGAGGGGCGTGAAGCCGAGCGCGTAGGCGGCGACGATCCCGAGCGCGAAGTAGAGCGACGACGCGATCTCGCCGTACGCGACCGAGAAGAGCGCCGGCGCATCCAGGACGCGCTGGAAGCCGCTGAGCTTGCGGGCCACTAGCCGCTGCCCTTTCGCAGCAGCGTCAGCCGTCCCACGCCGAGAGCGACGAAGAGGCCGCCGAGCAGGAACCCGAGCACGCCGCCGCCGTTCGCCGCCGTGACGGCGAGCATGGCGATGCCGATCCCGATGAACGTGAGCGCGAGCACCGCCACGGCGCCGCGGTAGAAGCTCATGCGCGCTCCTTCAGGGCGGTCACGAGCACGCGGCAGGTCGCGTTCTTGAGCACGTAGTCGACCGTGCGGCCGAAGATCGCGCGCTTGCGGCTCGGCAGATCCTTGCGCGGCGCGCCGATGACGATGATCTCGCTGGCGCGCCGCTCGGCCTCGCGCACGATCGCCGCCCCGGCGTTGCGCGCGCGCACGAGCCTCGGGATCACGGTGACGCCGTACGACTCGCCGATCGCGCGAGCCTCGTCGAGCTCGCGGTTCGCGAGCTCCTCCTCCGCGGGCATCTCCGCCGACAGGGGCAGGTCGAGCGGGATCTCGACGACGTAGACGGCCGTGATCTGGGCGCCGCGCTCGGCCGCGAGCCCGGCGGCGATGTCGAGCGCCTCGTCGGATGCGCGGCCGGAGAGCACCGGCACGAGCAGGCGCCGGTACTCGAGCGCGAGCGCCGGGCCGTAGGCGGGCGGCGCCTTGACCGTTTCCGTCAGGGCCGCGTGCACGAACCGCCGCCGGTAGACGACATAGAAGAGCAGGCCGGTCGCGATCCAGCCGAGGCCCGCCCAGCGCGTGGTCGGGTTCTGGACGACGATGACGGCGAAGGAGACGCCGGTCGCGATCCCGCCGAAGAGGGCGAACAGCGGCCAGTCGACCGCACCGATGCGCAGGTTCGGCCGGGCTCGGTAGAGCAACTCCTCCTGCGGCGACGTCATCCTCATCCGGACGAGCGACGCGTGCGCGATCGTGAACGAGAGCGTGGCGCCGAACGAGTAGAGCGTGCCGACGAAGTTGACGTCCCCCGGCAGGATCACGGCGATCGGCGCGACGCCCGCGAAGAGCGCGATCGAGAGCCACGGCGTCTTGAAGCGCGGGTGCAGCCGCCGGAAGACCTCCGGGATCTGCCGGTAGGTCGCCATCGAGTACGTGATCCGGGAGGCGCCGATCACGCCGGCGTTCGTGGCGATGAAGAGGATCGTCGCCGCGAGGATTCCGACGTAGATCTCGAGCGCATCGAGCAGGGCGCCTTCGACGCCGAGGTTCTGGAC
>JANPKC010000298.1:0-8132 GCA_031425855.1 Actinomycetes bacterium
GCAGATCCTCGACGCGCGAAGACCTCTGATGCGCCCGTGCCCGGAGCAAGCTCCGGTCGCGGGCGGATGCTGCGGGCCTATCCTCATGGCGCAGGTCGAGGATCTGCCGAGCAGATCCTCGACGCGCGAACATCTCTGAAGCGCCCGTGCCCGGAGCAAGCTCCGGTCGCGGGCGGATGTTCCGTGGCGCTACCGGGCGATCCGCATCGCCGTACCCGTCAGGCGGAGCGCCGCGAGGGCCGAGAAGCGCGGGTCGGCGTTGCCCGCGTTCGCTGTCTGGATCAGGGCGCGCGTGACGCCGATCGCGGCGCAGGCACCCTTGTCGTCGAGCCTGAGGTTCGCCTCCGGTGCGCCGACCAGCAGCGCGACGATGTTGTAGATGCCGGTGTTGAAGTCGGACTGCAGGGCCGTCATGCAGACGGAGAAGTTGGCGAGGTCGAGCACCGACTTCTCCACGGAACCGGCACGGTCGAGCGCCTGGCCCGCCTGCGCCTGAGCCGACTGGACGGACGCGCGGAGCGTCCTGTTCGCCTGCTCGAGCGCAGCCACGCGCCGTTCGAGCGCCTTCACGTACGCCGGCTTCGGCGTCGCCGCCGTGGCCGCCGGCGCCGCGACCAGCAGGGCCGCGAGTGCTGTCAGAACGAGCCGCCTCATCTCGCATCTCCTTCGTCCGGGAACGAGACGCAGCCTCGCGCAGCGGGCCGCCGATCGCGTCCGGGAAACGCCTAGCGCCCGTCTCCGGCCGCTTCACCGTCAAGCAACGCGGTGAACCACCTCCTGGGTGATTGGTCAACCGGTGGGGCCTCGTGCATGGTGTCTTCAGACGGCAACGAGCTTCACGGGCCTCCTGCGGTGGGCCCGAGAGGTTTCTCACGAGAGCGAGCGGGGCTTCTGCGGCGAGCCCCGCGTTCTCACTGCCGGGGGGCAACTGTGGCAACTGTGGCGCTCGAGGAGGGAATGGGATGTCGAACAGCACCTTCGTGCTTATCCTCGCGGCCGGCGCCGGGCTTCTGGCGATGTGGGTTCACGCACGGTTTCCGTCGCTCGCGCCGGAACGGCTGGGACGCACGATCCTGCATGCTGCGACCGCGTTCGCGCTGCTGAAGCTGACGTCGATGTTCGGCGAGTCGGCGACGGCCTTCGCGGTCGTCTTCCTGTTCGTGCTGCCGGCGCTCGTCTACGCGCTGCTCTGCACGATCTGGATCCTGCAGCAGGCCCAGACGGCGCTCGGCCTCTCGCGGTAGAGAGCTAGGCCGCGACCAGGCGGTCGCCGACCTGCACGCCGCGGCGCTCGCACTCGCCCGCGGCGAGCTCGACGACAGCTTTCGCGCCGCGTCGTCCGGCGGTCTTCCACGGCGCGAGCGACGGCTCGATCCCGACGACCACCTCGTCGCGGTCGAGGAAGACGACGTCGATCGGGAAGCGCATGAAGAACGTGTGCACGGAGCCGGCGGGGCGGAGCAGGATCCCCTCGTCGGACGGCAGCTCTGCGCGGCCGAGCAGGCCGCGCATCCGCCGGAGCGGGCGCGCCGCCACGAGCAGATGCTCGCAGACGACGCGCCCGTCCTCGCGGGTCAGGCTCACGGTCGAGCTAGAAGCCAACGTGGATGTGATCTCCGTGGTCGCGCATCGGGAACGAGGGTCCGCCCAGTCCGAGCAATGAGATCACCTGCTGCGGCTGGAGCTCTCCCGGAAGGAGGAGCACCGACCGCACGGCCGCCTCGGTGAGGCCGCCGGGCTGCTGGTGGCCGGCGATCGGCGTGCCGCCGACGGCGGCGATGTCGACCGCGTGCCCGGAGACGTGGGCCGAGACGACTCCGGGCCGGGAGAACTTCCGGTGGCCCGAGAACAGGCTCGAGACCGTGATCGAGCCGTGGCGCTCCGCCAGATAGCCGAGCAGGACGACGACGCGCACGTCGATCCGGCCCATCATGATGTCCGAGCGGCCGCCCGCGTAGACGAGGACGCCGGGCGTCGAGAGCAGCTTGCGTGCAAGCCCGACCTTCGCGGCGCCGTATCCCTTCACGAGCGCCTCGACCCCGACGAAGCGGTAGAGGTCGGCGAACGCGGCGGCGCGGTCGGCGAAGCCGGTCCGGCCGGAGAGCGCGAGCGCGCCCTTCCAGGCGTCCGTCCCCGCCATGCGGGCCGCGAGGCTGTCGAGCTCGCGGGCGGAGGCGGGCACCGAGCCCCGCTCGCCCTGCGCCCGGAGCACTCCGAGCACCGCGGCCCAGTCGGCCCCGTGGGCCTTCGAGGCCGCGACCAGCCGCTTCGCGAACGGGCGGGTCAGCCGTGCGGATGCCGGAGTGGGGTCGGGGAGGGCGCGATTGAGCCAGATCGTCGGCTCGCCGCCCTGCTCGATCTCCACCTCGGGGGCCTTCGCCGGAGGTGCGGCGGCGCGCTTGACGACCCACTTCTTCGTCGCCGTCGCCTTCGCGGCGGGTGCCGGCTTCGGAGCCGCTGCCTGCGGCGAGGCGGGTGCCGGCCGAGCTGCGGGAACGGCTGCGACGACGTTGCTCGGCTCGGACGCGGGAACGGCTGCCGACTCCGGCTCGGCCGCCTGCGCAGCTGCGGCCGACGGAGCGACCCCGGCGGCGGGCTCGGCTGCCGGAGCGGCCTCAGGTGCGGGTGCTGCCTCGGCGGGAGCGGCTTCGGCCGGTGCGGGCTCGGCGGGAGCGGCCTCCGGCTCGGCGGCCTCGGGAGCAGCCGCCTCGGGCGCCGGCTGTGCGTCGGCCTCCGGGATCCCCATCAGCTCTGCCGCCTCCAGCGCGGCCGCGTCCTCGTCCATCAGCCTGACCATCTGGTCGCCCGCGCCGGCCGTGAACGCGGCCCCCGCGAAGAACAGGGTCGAGAAGGCCGCGGCGAGCGCGAAGCGCTTCGCCGGGCGCCGCCGGGGTGCTGCAGCGGGTGCCGCGGCCGGCTGCGGGGCCGCCACGTCCTCGCTCGCCTGCTCGTACTCCCAGGCGTCCGGCTTGCGGCCGAAGATCGCCGCCGCCATGGCCAGGAGGCCCAGCGGCAGAACTGCTTTCAGAAAGAATCGCTTCCGTTGCGGCATCGACCCAGCTCCTCCGTCAATTCGGGCGCCGGGTTGCCCTTCCGGCGCCTGATGATTTCCGACCGCGCCGCCAACGGTTTCCGTGTGAACCCTTCTTATCGGCAGCACCTTTAGCGCCGCTCACTCTTTTGGGGGAACTTGAAAGATCGGCGCAAGAACTCCCCCGGATGGGGCTTCTTAGTGTCCGACCGCTGATCGATCTTAGGTCAGCGCAAGTGCAACAAGACAGGCGAAGCGGCTCGCCGATGAGAGAAAGGTTTCTCACGTGCATTACCGCAACGCCAAGCGCAATTCCATCTCCACCAAGATCCGGGCCGCCGCCTGTGCCCGGGAGTCCATCCGCTCTCTCCTGCCCGAAGGGAGGTGAATTACATGCTGAAGCTTTTCGTCGCCATTCAGAGCAAGCTCGCCGAGGTTCGGAGCGAGGAGGGTCAGACGATGGCCGAGTACGGCGTCGTTCTCGCCGTGATCACGCTCGTCATCGTGGCAACGCTGCTGGCGCTCTCCGGTGCCATCAACGGCGCCCTGGAGGAGGTCACCGGGATCCTCTAGTCCCAAGCAGCAAACGTACGTGATAAGCGAAGAGAAAAGGTGGTGACGATGTCGAAGGAACTGATTCAGACCAGGGCCGAGAGCGGCCAGACGATGGCCGAGTACACGGTTGTTCTTGGTGTGATCACCATCGCCATCGTCGCCACCCTCTCGCTTCTGTCGGGCGCTATGAACGACGCATTCGTGAGGACGCTCGAGATCGTGCAAACCGCTTTCTGACGCTTCACCCGAAGGACCACACATTCATGAGCCGCCGCCGCAACATCATCCGGAACGAACGTGGCCAGACCATGGTCGAGTTCGCCCTGGTCGTCCCGATCCTCTGCGTCGTCCTGTTCGGGATCCTGCAGTTCGGCGCGCTCTACAACGACTACGTGACGCTGACGGACGCCACCCGCGTCGGGGCCCGAAAGGCCGCGACGTCCCGGCACGAGTCCAGCCCGGAGGCCGCCGCAGAGACGGCCGCACGGAACTCGGCCAAGGGGCTGGATCCGGGCAAGGTCGACTTCAACGTCAGCGCAACTGCGTGGGAGCACGGCGAGTCCGTGACGGTCGAGGGCACCTATCCGTACGAGATCGACCTGCTGGGGTTCGTCGTGGCGTCGGGCGACCTGACTTCCGAGACCACGGAGCGTGTGGAATGACCCGACTTCGCAGCCAGACCGGCCAGGCAGCCGTCCTCACCGTCATCTTCATGGCCGCCCTGCTCGGGGCGATCGCGATGGTGCTCGACGTCGGCTCCTGGTTCCGCGCGCAGCGCGCGACGCAGTCGGCGGCCGACGCCGCGGCGCTCGCGGCCGCCCAGGCGCTGCCCGAGAGCACCGGCTTCGCCAGCGCCCTCGGGTCGCAGTACCTCGCCGCGAACGGCGGCGGCGCCGGTGAGTTCGCGTTCTCGAGCAAGCGAATGGCGAACGACACGATCTCCGTCAAGGTGACACGCCAGGCCGACGGCTTCTTCGCGAAGCTCTTCGGGATCGAGTCGGTCGACGTGCACGCCAAGGCGAGCGCACGCGCCGGCGCTCCCGACAAGGCGCAGTACGCCGCTCCGATCGCCGTCGACCGCAAGCATCCGCTGCTGAACTGCACGCCGCTGCCCTGCTTCGGCCAGGCGACGACCCTCGACCTCCAGAAGGTCGGGCCGGGTGCCTTCCGCCTCCTCAACCTGGACGGCTCGAAGGGCGGCACCGGGGGCAAGATCGACGCCGAGTGGATCCTTCGCGGCTACGACGGCTACATGCCGCTCGACTGGTACGGGTCGGATCCGGGTGCAGCGTTCAACGACAGCAAGTTCCGCGAGGCGCTGGACATCCGTCGGGGCGACGAGCTGCTCTTCCCGGTCTACGACCAGACCAAGGGCGGCGGCGCGAACTTCGAGTACCGCGTCATCGGCTGGGTGGGTTTCGTCGTCACCGACTTCAAGAAGATCAAGGGCAACAACTGGATCGTCGAGGGGCATTTCGTCCGCGTGATCTGGGAGGGAATCCTCTCCGAGTCCGGCGGTGGAGCCGACTTCGGTGTTCGTGCAGTAGAGCTCGTCGAATAACAACCAAGAAAGAGGAAGAAAAGAGACGCTCATGACGTACAGGGTCAAAAACATCACGATTGCCATCGCCTTGGCCGTCCTGGCGGCTCTGCTGACGATGTTCTATGTGACGAACTACCAGCGGAACGTCCGCCAGGACGAGACCAACGTTCCGATCTGGGTCGCCAAGCGCGACATCCCCGCCGGCACCACCGGTGCGGACATCCAGCGCAAGGGGATGCTCGAGAAGAGCGAGATCGTCCGCCGCAGCGTCGTCCCCGGCGCGATCTCGAACCCCGACCAGGTCGCCGAGCTCGTCACCTCGCAGCCGATCTTCGCGGGCGAGCAGGTCTCGACGCGCCGCTTCTCGACGCCGTCGCAGCGGGGCATCAAGGCCCAGCTGACCGGCGTGCAGCGCGCGATCGAGGTCGACGGCAACCAGCACGCTCTGCTCGCGGGGACGCTGAAGGCCGGCGACAAGGTCGACCTCGTCGCCACCTTCGAAGCGGGCGTCACGTCCGGCACCGGCGTCTTCTTCACGCGGATCGTCCTGCGTGACGTCGAGGTGCTCCGCGCACCGGCCAACGTCAACGCCTCGGAGAAGATCACCAGCGCGTCCGACCGCGGCGGCGCCTTCTCGGTGATGCTCAAGGTCACCGACACGCAGGTGCAGAAGCTCCACTGGGTCTACACCGCCGCGGAGGAGTGGCATCTCGAGCTCCGGCCCGGCATCGACAGCGCCGACAGCCCGGAGAACGTCGAGAGCTGGTACTCGGTGTTGCGCGAGGGCGTCCGCCCGAAGCAGCTCGAGGACGCAGGCGCGGGCAACATCCAGCCGGTCGGAGGAAACAGCAATGAATAACGAGAGCATCCGCATCTACGTGACGGGCTCGTGCGAAGGCCTCGACAACCTCCGCGACCAGCTCGCCAACCACCCCGACCTGGACTTCGTCGGCTGGAGCGAGACCGTCGCCGAGGCGACGACCGCCCTCGCCGGCGGCCACCTCCGGGTCGTCGTCCACGCAACGCGCTCGACGTCCTTCCCCGCGGGCGAGGTCGCCGCGATCCGGGAGCACACGCGCTCGCCGATCGTGATCCTCGCCTCGGGCGAGTCCTCGGCGCTGCTCGAGGACGCCCTCGACGCCGACGGTGTCGCGGACGTCCTGCTGCTTCCGCAGTTGACCGAGAACGTCGTCTTCTCGCTCCGCAAGGCGGCGCACGCCGGCCGCCGGCTCGTCGCCGAAGGGGCGGCGCAGGGACGCCAGGGCCGGATCGTGACCGTGTTCTCGCCGAAGGGCGGCACGGGCAAGACCGTCACCGCGACCAACCTCGCGGCCTCGTTCGCCAAGCACGAGCAGAAGCGCACGCTCCTCGTCGACCTCGACCTGCAGTTCGGCGACGCGGCGATCATGCTCGGGCTCGAGCCCGAGAAGACGATCTACGACCTGGTCGTCGCCCCGGGCGAGCTCGACTCCGAGAAGCTCGCGGGCTACATCACCAAGCACACGTGCGGGCTCGACATCCTGCCGGCGCCGCTGCGCCCGGAGGACGCCGAGCTCGTGACCGAGACGAAGCTGGCCCGCCTGCTCGAGGTGGCGCGGGAGTCGTACGACATCATCGTCGTCGACACCTCGCCGTTCTTCCACGGGCCGATGCTGGCGACGCTCGACCGGACCGACGAGCTGCTGATGCTCTGCGGCCTGGACGTCCCGACGCTGAAGAACGTGCGCCTCTCGATGCAGACGCTCGAGCTGCTCTCGTTCCCCGCGTCGCGGATCCGCTTCGTCCTCAACCGGGCCAACTCCAAGGTCGGGATGAAGAAGAGCGAGGTCGAGGGAGCCCTCGACGTCAAGATCGGCTTCGAAGTGCCGTCCGACCGGGCCGTCCCGCTCGGCGTCAACCGGGGTGCTCCCCCGGCGATCGCCGACACGGGCTCGGACTTCGCCAAGGCGATCCGCGAGGTGGCCAAGTCGCTGCTCGCGGAGGAGCAGCCGAAGAAGAGGCGCATGTTCGCCGCGCTGGCGAAGGCCTAGGTCATGGGTCTCCACGACAGACTCTCGAAGCAGAACGGAAACGGGGCCGCCGGCGTGACCGCCGAGCGTCCGGTCACGTCGGCCGGTCCCGTTGCCCATCCCACGCAGCAGCAGTCGGCGGCACCCACCCCGGGCGCCAGCGACCCGTACGCCGAGCTGAAGAGCGGCATCCACCACGCCGTGATCGCCAAGCTCGGCCCCGAGCTGTTCAAGCGTGAGACGGGCGAGGACCTCTCGGAGCGCGTGCTGCACGCGGTCACCGAGCAGCTGGCGCTCGACCGGACGCCGCTGACCCGCGAGGAGCGCCGCCGGATCGTCCGCGAGATCGCCGACGACGTGCTCGGCTACGGCCCCCTGGAGCCGCTCCTCCGCGACGACTCGGTCACGGAGGTCATGGTCAACAACCACGACCGGATCTTCGTCGAGCGCGGAGGCCGCCTCGAGCGCACCGACGCCTCGTTCGTCGACAACGCCCATCTGCTCCGGATCATCGACAAGATCGTCTCGCAGGTCGGCCGCCGGATCGACGAGAGCTCGCCGATGGTCGACGCGCGCCTGCCCGACGGCAGCCGTGTCAACGCGATCATCCCGCCGCTCTCGCTGCGCGGCCCGACGCTGACGATCCGGAAGTTCTCGCGCGATCCGTACACGATGGACGACCTGATCAACTTCAACTCGCTGACGCCGCAGGCCGCGCAGTTCCTGGCCGCGTGCGTCAAGGGGAAGCTGAACGTCCTCATCTCCGGCGGTACCGGCACCGGCAAGACGACGATGCTGAACGCGATGTCTGCGTTCGTGCCCGGCGACGAGCGCATCGTCACGATCGAGGACGCGGCCGAGCTCCAGCTCCAGCAGGAGCACGTGATCACGCTCGAGTCGCGCCCGCCGAACATCGAGGGCCAGGGCGAGATCCGCATCCGCGAGCTCGTCCGCAACGCCCTGCGCATGCGCCCCGACAGGATCATCGTCGGCG
>JANPKC010000299.1:0-17465 GCA_031425855.1 Actinomycetes bacterium
CCTCGTCGGCGAGGCCGACGGGCGCGCGGTGCACGGCCACCTCCCAGACGTCCTCGAGCCGGAGGTCGTTCCCGGTCAGCGCGTGACTTGCAACCACGGGTCGATACTAGGCGCAAGCACGGCATCCGCGACAGCGGATGCCGTGCGCGCGAAGACCCGGGGCTCAGTGGTGCATGGGTGCGTCGGTGCCCGGCGTGTGGAGCAGGTTCTCGACGTCGCGCACGCCCTGGATCCGGCTCGTGCGGGCGACGAGCGCGTCGATCAGGTCCTGCGACGGCAGCTCGCCGCGCAGCTGGACGATCCCCTCCTGCGCGTTGACATTGATCGCGCCCTTGACCTCGTGCTCGTCGCGGAAGAGCTCGCTCTCGACCTTGTCCTTGAGCGTGGCGTCGTCGTACTTCTTCGGCAGCAGCCGCGAGACCTGCCCGTTCAGGCGTCCGTAGAGGACACGTCCGCGTGGATGCTTCGCGAAGAACCAGGCCGCGACTCCCGCGGCCGCAGTGAGCGGCAAGAACTTTCTCATCAGTACCCCTTGGTCGTTGTCGAGTCTCACCTACCGCGAGACGCTGGGTGTTCAAACCCGTTCTCGAGACCCTTTCACGGAACGAGGCGCAGTTCCAGCACGTGCGACTCGTCGAAACCGTCGATGCGGAGCATCGCCCCCGCCGCCGCCGCCGCCGCGCCGGCCGGCATCAGCCCGACGAGCTCGGAGCCGGCGACTTCGGCGCCGTGCTTCGCGGCCTCCGACTCGATCCTGGCGACGATCTCGTGCAGCGCTGCCGCCTCCCAGTCCTCGACGTTCATCGAGACCTGGACGACGCCTGCGCGAGGCAGGTCGAGGCCGAGCGCGCGCACGCCCGGGAAGCCGCCGCCGGTCTCGCGCACGACCGCCGCCACCGCCTTCGCCGCCTCGAGCTCGCCGCGAAGGTTGACGTTGAATGCGATCAGCGGCCGGCGGGCACCGACGACGACCCCGCCTGCGCGCTCGTCCAGGCGCGCCGGCCCGAAGTCGGGAGCGAGCTCGCCGGCGTCGATCCGTCGCTGCAGCTCCTCGGGCCCGCCCCGGCGGAAGAAAGCCGGCCCGCGGCCCGGCGCGAGCTCGCCGTAGAGGAACACCGGGAGCCCGACCTCGTCCCCGATCCGTCGCGCCAGCTCGCGGGCGGTCGCCTTCGCGAGCTCCATGTCCCCGCGCGTGATCGGGACGATCGGGACGACGTCGGCGGCACCGATGCGCGGGTGCGCGCCCTCGTGGCGGCGCAGGTCGATGCGGTCGCGCGCGCACGCGACCCCGGCGAGCAGCGTCTCGACGAGCTCGTCCGCCTCGCCGACGAGGGTGAAGACGGAACGGTGGTGGTCGGCGTCGACATGGACGTCGAGCAGTCGCGCGGGCGCCGACAGCGCGCCGCGTAGGGCGTCGACGACGGCCTCTTCGCGGCCTTCGGAGAAGTTCGGCACCGCTTCGAGCACGGCTCGTACTCTAGGAGCGTGAAGGCCTACTACGAGGCACGCGCCGCCGAATACGACGACTGGTACCTGGGGCTCGGCCGATTCGACGGCCTCGCACGCGCCCACTGGGACGGCGAGCTGCACGACCTGGAGGACGTTCTCGCCGCCCTGCCTCCTCGCCGCACGCTGGACGTCGCCTGCGGCACCGGATTCCTCACGCGAAGCCTGCGTGGCGAGATCACCGGTCTCGACCAGAGCGCCTCCATGCTCGAGCTCGCGAGCGCGCGACTGCCGAAGGTCGGCTTCGTCCAGTCGGACGCGCTGCAGCTCCCGTTCGCGGACGGCGTCTTCGAGCGCGTCTTCACGAGCCACTTCTACGGTCATCTCGAAGAGCTCGAGCGCGGCCGGTTCCTCGCAGAGGCGCGGCGGGTCGCACCCGAGCTCGTTGTCGTCGACGCAGCCGTCCGGCCGGATCGCGACCGTGTCGAGCGGCAGGAGCGGATCCTGAACGACGGCTCGCGCTGGCAGGTCTACAAGCGCTACTTCCAGCCGGAGGAGCTCGCGGCGGAGCTGGGCGGCGGCGAGGTCATCTTCGCGGGCCGGTGGTTCGTGGCCGTACGATCCGCGCCGTGACGAGTGTCGCCCCGTTCCTGCGCGTCGCCGATGCCGAGGCCAGCGCGCGATGGTACGCCCGGCTCGGCTTCGAGGTCGAGTGGCGCACCCGGGCACAGCCCCATCTGCCGCTGTTCGTCGCGATCACCGACGGTCGCGGCCGGATCTTCCTCTCCGAGCACACGGGAGACGCACATCCCGACACGCTGCTCTATCTCTACGTCGACGACGTCGACGTAGTCGCCGCCGACTTCGGCGTCCAGGCCGAGCTCGCGTACTACGGGATGCGGGAGATCGAGCTGGTCGACCCGGACGGGAACCGTCTCCGGATCGGGACGCCCGCCGCGGGTTGACCGTCCGCTCCAGCTCCTACCGCTCCCTACCGTCGCTCCAGCGTGACAACGCCCGCTGCCGCGCCTGCCTGGAGGCCGGCTACCAGATCGAGTCGTGGCCCGTGCGGGCGCCGTTCCACGGGCAGCGCGCGTACCTGTTCGGTCAGGCGCCCGGGATCGTCGAGGGCGAGGAGCGGCTCCCCTGGCGGGGCCGGGCGGGACAGACGCTCCGCCGCTGGCTCGAGCTCGACGGCGACGAGCTCTACGAGCGGTTCTACTGCGCGTCGGTGACACGCTGCTACCCGGGCCGGCCAGCCTCCGGCCGTGGCGACAGGACGCCCACCCCCCGCGAGCAGGACCTCTGCGAGCTCTGGCGCGATGGCGAGCTCGAGCTGCTTCGGCCGGAGCTCGTCGTCACCGTCGGCGGGCTGGCGCTGAAGCGCATGCTGGGGATCCCGGCACTCACCGGTGCGATCGGCAAGAGCTTCATCCGCGACAGCGCGATCGTGATCCCGCTCCCCCATCCCTCCGGCGCGAGCAGCTGGCTCAACGACCGGTCGAACCGCGCGCGGCTCGGCAAGGCGCTGACGCACGTGAGGCGGGAGCTCGCGCGGCTACATTCGGGGCAGTGAGCGCCGTCCCCTACCGCCGCACGTTCGTCCGCCTGCTCGGCTTCCTGCGCCCGTACCGCTGGTCGCTCGCAGTCTCGACGGTGCTCGCCGTGCTCTCGCAGGCGGCCGCGATCGCGATCGTGCTGCTCGTCGGCGAGGCGATCGACGGGATCGAGGCCCGTCGCGGGACGACGACGCTCGCCTGGATCGTCGTCGCGATCTCGATCGTCGGCGTCCTCAAGGCGGCGCTGATGCTCGGCCGCAGGATCATCTCCGGGCGGCAGGCGCTCGGGATCGAGAAGGACATGCGCGAGGGCCTGTACGCGCACCTGCTTCGGCTCTCGTTCGGCTTCTACGATCGTCACCAGACCGGCCAGCTGATGTCCCGGGCGACCGTCGACCTCCAGTCGGTGCGCTTCTTCCTCGGGTTCGGGCTGATCTTCTTCTTCCAGCACGTCCTCACGGTCGTCTCCGTGATGGCCGTCCTCTTCGTGGTCGAGTGGCGGCTGGCCCTGATCGCGCTCGCGATCACACCGGTGATCGTCGCGGTCGCCTACCGCTACAGCCACGTCTCCCACCCCGTCCTGCGCGAGGTGCAGCAGAAGCTCGGCGACGTCGCGACCGTGACCGAGGAGTCGATCGTCGGCGTCCACGTGGTCAAGGCCTTCGCACAGGAGGACCGGCGCCAGGCGCAGTTCGAGCGCGCGTCCGGCGCCGTCTTCGAGCAGACCGTCCGCGCCTTCCGCCAGCGCGCGCTCTACGTGCCGCTCCTGTCCTTCTTGCCGTTGCTCGCGCAGGGAGCCGTGCTGCTCGCGGCCGGCCGGATGGTCGTCGACGGCTCGCTCGGCCTGCCCGACTTCTTCGTCTTCAACCTCCTGCTGGCGATGCTGATCGTGCCGCTGCGCAGCCTCGGGATGTGGATCGGGCAGGCGCAGCGCGCGACCGCCTCGGGCGAGCGGATCTTCGAGGTGATGGACGAGCCGGAAGGCGTCGACGACCGGCCAGGCGCAGGCGAGCTTGCGCCAGGCCCGGGCGAGATCCGCTTCGAGGGCGTCACCTTCGGCTACGCGGCCGACCGGCCGGTGCTGGAGGAGATCGACCTCGAGCTCGCCCCCGGCAGGACGGTTGCCCTGATCGGCCACACCGGCGCCGGCAAGACGACCCTCGCCGCCCTCGTGCCCCGGTTCTACGACGCCACCGAGGGCCGGATCCTCGTCGACGGGGTCGACGTCCGCGACGTCACCCGCCGCTCGCTGCGCCGCGAGATCGGCGTCATCTCCCAGGACCCGTTCCTCTTCTCCGCGACCGTGCGGGAGAACATCGCCTTCGGCGTCCTCGGCGCCACCGACGAGCAGGTCGAGCGCGCGGCCCACGCCGCACAGGCGCACGAGTTCGTCCAGGAGCTGCCGCACGGGTACGACACCGTGATCGGCGAGCGCGGGATCACGCTCTCCGGCGGCCAGAGGCAGCGGCTCGCAATCGCCCGCGCGCTCGTGATCGACCCGCGCATCCTGATCCTCGACGACGCGACCGCCTCCGTCGACGCGACGACCGAGGCGAGGATCCGCGACGGGCTCGCGGAGGCGATGCGCGGCAGGACGACGATCATCATCGCCCACCGGCTCTCGACGATCGCGCTCGCCGACGAGGTCGTCGTGCTCGAACACGGCAGGATCGCAGCGCGCGGCACGCAGGCCGAGCTGCTCGCGACGAGCCCCGTCTACCGCGAGATCCACGAGCACGGCCTCCTCCAGGGCCTGCTGAAGGACACCGCGTGAAGGTCTGGCAGCCGGGGGGCCATCTCTCCGAGGAGCGCGGCGGCGAGGTGAGGGACTGGTCGTGGCAGCGGACGCGCCGGCGGCTCGGCCTGCTCGTCCGGCTCGCGCTGCCCTACCGCGGCCGCACCGGGCTCTCGCTGGCGACGCTCCTGGCGTACACGCTCGTCGCGCTGGCGCCGCCCTACCTGGCGAAGCTGGCGATCGACCAGGGGATCCAGGAGCGCGACCTCGGCCGGCTGACCCTGATCATCGTCGTCTTCCTCGTCACCGCCGTCGCGGCCCTCGTCCTCTCGTCCGCCAACACGTACCTGACCGGCTGGGTCGGCGAGCGCGTCCTCGCAGACCTGCGCAACCGCCTCTTCGCGCACCTGGAGCGGCTCTCGCTCGGCTTCTACGAGCGCAACCGGGCGGGCGTGATCATCAGCCGGATCACGAACGACGTCGAGGCGCTCGACCAACTCGTCACCGACGGCGTCACCAGCCTGATCCAGAACACGCTGCTCCTCCTCGGCACCGCGGTCGTCCTCTTCTTCCTCGACACCAAGCTCGCCCTCGCCACGCTGACCGTCCTGATCCCGATGGCGCTCGTGACCGCCTGGTTCCGGAGCCGCTCGAACCGCGCCTACCGCCGCGTGCGCGAACGGCTCGGCCTCGTGACCGCGACCCTCGCCGAGGACATCGCCGGGATGCGCGTCGTCCAGTCGTTCACCCGCGAGCCGGTGCAGCAGAAAGCCTTCCACGGCGTCAACGACCGCTACCGGGCCGCGAACTACGAGACGACCGTCCTCAACGCGATCTACTTCCCCGCCGTCGACCTGCTCGCGTCGGCGGCGACCGCGATCGTCTTCGGCTACGGCGGCTGGCTCGTCTACCACAGCGACATGACCGCCGGCACGCTCTTCGCCTTCGCGCTCTACCTCTCGAACTTCTTCGACCCGATCCAGCAGCTCTCGCAGCTCTACAACACGTTCCTCTCGGCGATCGCGGCGTTGGACAAGATCATCGGCGTGCTCGACGAGAAGCCGCAGGTCGTCGACCCGCCGGGTGCGGGACAGCTCGCCCGGATCGAGGGCCGTGTGCACTTCGAGAACGTGCGCTTCGGCTACGGGCCCGAGTTCCCGGAGGTTCTGCACGGGCTCGAGCTCGACGTCGCCGCCGGCACGACGGTGGCGCTCGTCGGTCACACCGGCGCGGGGAAGTCGACGATCGCGAAGCTGATCGCGCGCTTCTACGACCCGACCGAGGGCCGGATCACGATCGACGGCACCGACCTTCGCGAGGTGACCCAGCATTCGCTCCGGCGCCAGCTCGGGATCGTCCCGCAGGAAGGCTTCCTCTTCGGCGGGACGGTCGCCGAGAACATCGCCTTCGGCCGGCCGGACGCACGCCGCGACGAGATCGAGGCCGCCGCCGAGGCGGTCGGCGCCGACCGCTTCATCCGCGAGCTCGAGGACGGCTACGAGACGCAGCTCGGCGAGCGCGGCACCCGCCTGTCACTGGGCCAGCGCCAGCTCGTCGCCTTTGCGAGAGCGCTGCTGGCCGACCCGCGCATCCTGATCCTCGACGAGGCGACCTCGTCGGTGGACATCGGCACCGAGCGCCAGATCGAGCAGGCGCTGCGGAGGCTCCTTGCCGGCCGGACGGCGTTCGTGATCGCGCACCGGCTCTCGACGATCCGCGACGCCGACCTGATCGTCGTGCTCGAGCACGGCCGCGTCGTCGAGCAGGGGACGCACGAGCAGCTGATCGCCCGCCGCGGCCTCTACACGAGCCTGTACGGCGACTGGGCCGAGGCGGTCTGAGACGCCTGTCGGGCTACGCGGACTCCCGCACGACGACCGAGCTCGCGAACTTGTCGTGCCAGGTCTGCTTCTCCTTGTCCCAGAGCATCCAGAAGTAGCCCAGGAGGAGCGGGAGCGCAGAGACGATGCGGCCGATGTAGCGGATGAAGGCGCGCCCGAAGCCGATCGGGCCACCGCCGGCGATGTCGACGACGCGGATGCCGAGCGCCTGCTTCCCCAGCGTCTGGCCGGAGGAACCCTCGAGGTAGGTGTAGTAGGCGATCCCGAGCAGGAGATTCACGGCGGACGCAGCGTTGTCGCTCATGAAGGCGCGCAGGATCCCGTAGGCGACGCCGAGGATGATCCCGTCGACGAGGGATGCGACGAAACGGCGCCAGAAGCCCGAGCGCGCTCCCGAAGGACGGTCATGCCCTTGCGCGTCGTCGTCTGCGCCGGCCGGGTATGGCTCGTACACGGCGAAACCCCCTTCTCTCTTCCGCTCCCGAGTTTGCGCGGAGCAGCCTAACGGGCGGATCGGCGGGCGCCGCGACCGAGCAGCCACTGACGTAGATTGTCGGCATGGAGCCATCTCCGAGCGGAGCCGCGCACGAGCTCGCAAGCTGGGGACGGCGTCTCGCGGCGCTGCTCATCGACATCGCCGTCCTCGGCCTCGTGATCGCGGGAGCGCTGCTCGCGGCGGGCATGCCGGCCGACGATCTCCGCGACCGGATCCGGGACGGCGAGACGCTGCTCGTCGTCGTCCTCTTCCTGATCCCCGAGGCGATCTACCACACCGCGCTGATCGGCTCGCGCAGCCAGACGTTCGGGAAGATGGCGCTCGGGATCAAGGTCGTCGACGCCGAGAGCAACGCCCCGATCGGCTATCCCCGCGCATTCAGGCGCTGGCTCTCGACGGCCGCGCTCCGCGCCCTCTTCACGATCCCGACGGTCGTCGACCACCTCTGGCCGCTGCGTGACCCGAGGAACCAGACCCTGCACGACAAGTTCGCGCGCAGCGTCGTGGTCCGGACGTGATGTTGCTCGCGTTCCTGGGACGCCGCTCGCGCTGCGTAGGCCGGTGGGACAGTACGGAGGTACGGGCCGCCGGCTGGAGCCGCGCGAGCGGCGTCAGCCATTCGCGGAGCCCGGCTCCGCCGGGCGGGAGCGAAAGGCGGCCAGGGACGTGAGCGAGCTCGACAAGGAGACGGAGGAGCGGATCGAGGAGCCGGTCTCGGAGGAGGCCGTCCGCGAGACGCGGCTGACGCCGGCGCAGGCCGTCGACAAGATGCGCGTCAACCTGCCGGTGCGCGGCAACCGAAAGCTCCGCAAGCTGCTCGAGCGCGTCAACGACGACAAGCAGCTGAAGGCGTGGTGGCACGTCTCGAACATCAACGCCGTCGTCCGGATGGAGATCAACGACCACTCCTGGGTGCACATCCAGATCGTGGCCAACATCGCCCTCAAGCTCCTGCGCCAGCTGACGAAGCACGGCGTCGAGCCGTCGGCCGTGCGCGACTTCGGGCTCGAGCAGGACGACGCCGAGGTGATCGTCGCGCTCTCGGCGCTCCTCCATTGCGTCGGCATGTCCGTGCACCGTCACGGCCACGAGGACTTCTCGCTCTTCCTGTCGGAGCCGAAGATGCGCGAGCTGCTGGACGGGATCTACGCCGAGCCGGAGCTGACGGTGATCGTCTCGGAGGTGCTGCAGGCGATCACGAGCCACCGCGCGGACGGGCAGCCGCTGGCGCTCGAGGCCGGCATCCTCCGCGTCGCGGACGCGCTCGACATGGCCGAGGGCCGCTCCCGGATCCCATTCGAGAAGGGCCGCGTCTCGATGCACTCGCTCTCCGCCGCGGCGATCGACGACGTCTCGATCAAGGACGGCGAGTCGCGCCCGGTGATGATCGAGATCGTGATGAACAACTCGTCCGGCCTCTTCCAGGTCGACGGGCTGCTGAAGGCGAAGCTGCGCGGCTCGGGCCTCGAGCCGTACGTCGAGGTGATCGCGCACATCGACACCGATGCCGAGAAGCGCCTCGTGCCGGTCTACCGGCTCGAAACCTAGGCGCTAGAATCGACTGCGCCCGGTGCGGGATCGTCTAATGGTAGGACGCTCGGCTCTGGACCGAGTAGTCTAGGTTCGAATCCTAGTCCCGCAGCTCGCTTGGAAAAGCCCCGCTCAGGCGGGGTTTTTGTATGGCCCCCTTGCATCGTAGTTCGCTCTGGCTATACTTACCAAACGTTCGCCAAGCTCTTTTGCATTCACCCGCAGCACGGGGCGGGATTAAGGGCGAAGTCTCTCCCCTCGAGGCGCGCCCACCAAGCAGACGACGGGGCCTTCCCGGGCCCCTTCGTCGTTCTTTCGGCCGCAAACTCCGCGGCGGCGGCTTTGCCGACGGGGGCAACGTCTGCTATCCCTCCCCCATGCGCCTCGGTCGCCGCTCCGGGCTCACCCCCCTCGACGAGGCGGCTGCGTACGCACGCTGCCACGGCGCCCGCGACAACGACGTGCGGATCGTGAAGCTGCCACCGCGCCGGCCGCGCTACGAAGATGTCCTGACGACCGGCGAGGAGCTGCGCGAGCTCTTCGAGCAGCGGCTCGACGCCCGCGAGGCCGACACGCCCTAGGACCACGCGAGAGCAGGCCCTCACGAGCCTGCTTCGCGTCGCTGCCCCGGCGACCTAGAGCCCGGCCAGGCGGGGGCGCCGGAGGTATCCGGCTGCCAGCCCGAGGCCGAGCACGAGCACGAAGGCGCCGATCCCCACCGTCAGCGCGTCGGCCCATTCGATCGCCGACCGGCTGCTCACCGGCTCGGGCTGCGACAGGACCTGCTGGTGGGCGAACCGGGTCGCCCGATCGTCCGGTCGCACCGCCGCCTGCGACTCGGAGCCGGCCGCCGCGCCGTCCGGCCCGCCGAGAGCCTCGCCCGGCCGGACGAAGACATCCGTCAGGTACGGGTCGGAAGCGGAGACCTCGTAGGAGCGGCTCGCCGTCTCGTCGATCTTCGCCGCGGCGACCGACGCGCGACCGGCGACCAGCACCGACGCGAATGCGAGCCCGAGCGCCATCCGGCGGAACCACCGGTGCTTTCTGCGATACGACATCTTGCTCCTCCTCCCTGCGGACCCTCCCTGAGCCACCAAGACGCGAGAGCGCAGAGCTTTCTTCCCTTTCGGGGCGAATCACGCTTGAATGGGGGCTCGGCCATGTCGATCGAGCTCACTGACGCCCAACTCGTCGGACGGTGTCGGGCCGGTGATGCTGCCGCGTGGAACGAGCTCGTGGAGCGCTTCTCGCGCTACGTCTACGCGATCGCGACCCGCGCCTACCGGCTCTCCGAGCACGACGCGGAGGACGTCTTCCAGGAGGTGTTCGCACGCACGTACGAGCGGCTGGGCTCGCTGCGCGACGATGCGGCCGTCCGCCCCTGGCTTGCGCAACTGACCCGGAACGCGTGCGTCGACCGCCTCCGCGCCTCCGCGCGGGAGCAGCCGGCCGAAGAGCCGCACGCCGAGGAGACCGACGCGATGCTGGAGCGGCTCGACGACGCCCTCGACGTCCACGAAGGGCTCGCAGCGCTCTCGGGAGACTGTCGCGAGATCCTCGACCGCTTCTTCGCCCGCGACGAGAGCTACCGCGTGATCGGCGAGGCTCTCGATCTCCCCGCCGGCACGATCGCGAGCCGCATCTCCCGGTGCCTCGGGAAGCTTCGCGAGCAGCTGCTGGGACCCGGAACGCGACCCGCGGCGGGTTCCTGATGCCGCTCTACGACCGCGAGCTGCGGATCATGCTCGACGAGATCGCCGACCCCGACCCCGCCCCGGGTGCCGGCGCCGTCTCCGGGGTCGTGATCGCGATGGCTGCGGGGCTGATCGCCTCCGCGGCGAGACGCTCGCACGACTGGGACGAGGCGAAGGGCGTCTCCGCCCAGGCGCAGGCACTGCGCTCGCGCGTCGAGCGGCTGGCAGAGGCGAACGAGGAGGCGTACCTCGCGGCGCGCGTGCTGATCGACGGCGCGTCGGAGGACGGCGCGCGCGACGCCGAGCTCGGCAAGGCGCTCGACACGGCGGCCGAGCTGCCGCTGGCGATCGCGGAGTGCGCCTACGACGTCGCCCTGCTCGGAGCCGAAGCCGCACAACACGCGGTCCGGGGCGGTGCCGAGGACGCAATCGCAGCCTCGATCCTCGCGGAGGCTGCGGCCCGCGCCGCGGCCGGGCTCGTCGCCGCCAATCTCGTCTCTCTCCCCGGGGACGAGCGCGTCCAGCACGCGCAACGGCTCGCTGACGCCGCGACGGACGCTGCAAGGCGCGCCGCCGCGGCATCAGCCGCTCGGTAGCGGCCGCGCTACCGTCCGAACGCCGGCTTGAAGGCCGGGCGCTCGCGCCGACGCAGCCAGCGGCGCCGGGTCTTTTCCACGTCCGTGCTGGCCTCGTGGGCCAGGCGCGCCCGTTCGGCCTCGCGAAGCATGTCGGCCTGGCGGTATCGCGCAATCTCGTGCATGAGCGTCGGGTGCATTCCGTGCTCCTTCCGTCGACCACCTGACGGCGCAGCGCGGCGGTTTCTTCCCTACGCTCTCGGCAGCTCGTCGATCCGCCGGATCCAGGCCTCGAGGCGCGCGTAGCGACCCTCGAGCCGCATCGCGTCGCGGAGGATCTCGTGGAACCGCTGCTCGTCGCCGTCGTCCCAGAGCACGGCGTACTTGAGGAACGGGAAGGCGGTCACGTCGGCGGCGGAGAGCTCGCCGCCGAAGAGGAAGTCGCGACCCGACAGCAGCGACTCGAACACGTCGAGCGCACCTGCGATCCGCCGTTCGAGCTCGGCGATCCGCGCCCGGTCGGGATCGGGCTTCGTCTCCTCGACGAAGATCAGGTTGGGCGGCAGCTTCCAGACGCGGTTGAACCACTCGACGAAGACCTGCAGCTCGGCCCGGCGCGCACCCACCGCCGGATACAGCGGCGGGTCGGGGAAGCGCTCCTCGAGGTACTCCAGGATCACGGGCGAGTCGGAGAGCACGCGATCGCCGTCGACGAGCACGGGCACCAGCTCCTGACCGCTGACCTCGACGATCGGCGTCCGGTCGTCCGGGTCGACGTCGACGTACTCGACCGGGACGCCCTTGTGCGCGAGCGCGAGCGCGATCCGCTCCACGTTCGTCGAGAACGGGATCCGGTAGAGCCTCAGCGAGCCGTCGGGGTAGGGCCCCACCCTGCTGACCCTACCCCTGTGACTCGACCCCTGTGAACGGCTATTCCGCGTACTCGGGGCAGTACGGCGCCGCGGCGTCGTACTCCTTCGACGTGTCGTGCGTGACGGCGCGGAGCGCGTCGATCCGGCCATTGCCGAAGCACTCGTCGTACCCGGGCAGCCCCTGGTCGACGGCCGTCGACTGCAGGTACTGCTCCACCTTCGTCGGCGAGAGCTTGACGTCCCCGTCCGATCCGAGCGTGCCGTACTGGCTGACGATCAGCGCGGCGACTCCCGCCGCGTGGGGCGACGCCATCGACGTACCCGAGATGCACGCATACGTGCTCCCCGGGATGGTCGACGGCACGGCATTCAGGCAGTTCCCCGTCCCCGTGCCGCCCGGGGCCGTCACGTCGGTGGCGCCTGTGCCGTAGTTCGAGTACGACGCCTTCTGCTTCTGGCTACCGAGTGCCGCCGTCCCGATCACGCCCTGCGTCTCCGCCGGAACGACCTCGCAGTTGTTCTCGTTCGGCTCGGACGGATGGGCGAGGTCCTCGTCGGAGTTGCCGAGCGCTGCGACGGGCGTGACACCCTGGCTGCGGGCGTACTGGATCGCCCGCTCGACCGCCTGGCGGAACGTGCGCTGGACGGGGTCGTCCATGCACTTGAACTCGGTCGACTCCTGGAACTCGTTGTCGTCGACGAAGAAGCTCATGTTGATCACGTCGAGCTTCTGGTCGCCGGCGTACGTGATTCCGTCGACGACCGCGCTGGCATAGCAGTACCCGCTCGTGTCGCAGACCTTGACCGGGACGAGCGTGACGTTCGGCGCGACGCCGACGATCCCGATCCCGTTGGCGCGCGCGCCAATCGTCCCGGCGACGTGCGTGCCGTGGAACTGGTTGTCGACGCAGGGGTCGGGCGTTCCGACCGCGACGCCGGGTGGCAGCACCCCGACCGAGTTACGGCCGCGCGCGCAGTCCACGTTCGAGACCAGCCCCTTCTTGAAGTCGACGTGATTGCCGTCGATGCCGCTGTCGAGCACGCCGACGTCGACCGCCGGGATGCCGCCCTGGATGTCGTGAGCCTGGTCGGTGCGGATCTGCTGCATGTCCCACTGAGGTGCCTCCAGCGGATCGTCGACCGGCTCAGGCGCCGGCCCCGGCGGCGGCCCCAGGCCCTGCCAGATCAAGTCGGCGCCGACGGACTCAACCAGGGCCGACGCAGACAGGGCCGAGGCGAACGTGGAGCTCGGCGAGTGGACGTAGAGAACGCCGATCTGCTTCGAGAGATCGTTCGCGACGGTGCCACCCGCGGCCGCGACGGCACTGCGCACGGCGGCCTGCGTCCCGGTGGCGGTGAAGCCGTCCGCTCCCTGAGTCCCCGCCAGCACGACCAGGTAGCCCTGCACCCCCGCCGCCGAGCGGGACGTGCTCGGGACGGCGCCCGCCAGCCCGGCGAGCAGCAGCGCAGCGAGCGCTGCGATCCATGCCTTCTTCATCTTCCCCCCTGTCTGGATGTTCACGGAATCAGGCCTCCGGAGACCACGACCTTGCCCTTGAGCAGCACGCCGCCCGCGGCGTAGCCATCGCCGAGGACGATCCGGAACGAGTCGGCGTCGGAGCCGAGATCCTCGGCCTCGACGAAGAACGAGACGCCGGGTACGCCGTCGACGGTGGCGCGGCCCGTGATGCTCGCCTTCGCTCCCGCGATCGTCAGTGAGTCGATCGCGGTCGCGGTCACCTTGCGATCGGCGGCCTTGTCGTGGAAGGTCAACTTCCCGGCGGGCGCCGCCTGGCCGGCAACGTACGCGACGTCGAGCGAGAAAGTCGCCTTGCCGCCCTTGGACGGGCCGGAGAGAATCGAGAGCTCGGCGAGCTCCCCGTCGACCCCGCCGTTGCCCTTTGCGCGGCCGGGTGTGTTCGTTGGCCGGACGATGCAGGCGACTCCCTCGCACGTCGTCAGCGAGAAGACGTCGAAGCCACGGGTCATGTCGCCCGTGTAGACGTAGCCCTTGTACTCCTTCGCCGACCACGTGTCGGCCCCGGGCATCACGTTCCAGCCGACCGTGTTCCCCCACGTCGAGCGCGGATCCTCGCGAACGCCGTCGGTCGAGCTCGACGCCTGCGAGAAGTCGACCTGCCAGGTGCCGGCGCCGTAGTGGGCGGTGACGAACTGACGGCCGGGAAGTGTCGAGACGCCGTCGAAGCCGGACGCGACCGCGCCCGGTCCGGCGGTGCCGTTGCCGCCGTTCCGGAAGACGTGGATCGTGCAGCCGCGCTCGGTGCGCCCGATCGAGGCGAGCGCGGGAGCCAGCGGATCCGGCGCGAGCACCGGGTTCGGGTAGAGCCACGACCCGAGCTTGCGCGCGGGCGCGACGGCGAGGTTCCAGAAGTGGGCCGCGCCGATCTTGCCGCTCGGCCCCTGGTTGCACCCCGTCTCGGTGATCCCGCCACCGGCCTCGTCGGTGATGACGAGCACCTTGCCGTCCGAGCTCGTGTCGGACTGGTGCGAGAGCTGGATCACCTGACCGTCCGCTCCCTGCTCCGCCGACGCCGCGTTCGGAATCGTCGCCTTCACGGTCGCGGGACGGTTGAAGATGTCCGTCACGTCGAGGATGCGCGTCGAGTCGAGCCCGGCGCTGTAGAGGGTGTTGCCGTCGCTCGAGAACGAGACGTCGTGCGCGTCGTCGGCGACGGCCTCGGGGATCGTGCGGACGAGCTTCGCCGGCGCGGTGCGGATGTCGACGACCTCGATCCCGTTGAACGACGTGTTCACGGTCAGGTACGTGCCGCTCGGGTGAATCGTCGTCGTGTGCGCGCCGGCCGACGAGAGCGTTGACAGGTAGCAGTCGACGAGCTCTGTCCGGAACGTCGCCGTCTCCGGGTCGAAGACGAGCTTGACGATGTCGACGCCGCCACGGGTCTGGCCGGTGGTGCCGGTGCCCTTCTGGCGCAGGCAGGCCGAGGTCGCGCCCGAGACGCCGAGCGAGTCGAAGCCGAGCACGAGCAGGTCTCCGCTCACCTGGACGTCGTTCTGGTAGCCGGGGTCGGTGTAGCGGCCCGCCGCAACCGGATGGGCGGGGTCGGTGACGTCGAAGATGCGCGTGCCGCCGCCCATCGAGCCGACGAACGCGTAGTCGTGGACGACACCGTCGGCCGCGCGTCGCGACTGGAACTCGATGTCGGTGCCGACGAAGCCGCACACGTTCGCGACGTGGGCGATGTTCTTCGCCGCCCGCGGCACGAGGCCCGGCGACGAGACCGCCTCGCACGGCAGCGCCACGTTGCGCACCGGGTCGAGCGGATCAGGGGTCAGCGCCTGCGCGCCGGCGATCACGCCCCCGGCGGCGACGACGATGGTGAGCAACAGCAGTCGTAGCTTCATCTCGTTAGGCCTCCCACATACCGACGTTGTCGAAGGCGGCGCCGCCCAGCGCGCCGTGGAGCACGATCCGAACCTGCGTCGCGCCGGCCACCGTCGTCAGCACCGGTGCCAGCGGCACGGTCGCGAGGACGGTGCCGAGCGCCGAGAGCTGCTGGACGGCGACGGTGCCCCCGCCGGTGACGTCCGCAGCGAGCGTGTACGACCGTCCCGGCTCGACGGCGATCGGCGCCGACGTCCACGTCCCACCCGGTCCCGCCGAGGCGGCCTGGCCGTCGTAGCTCGTCGAGCCTGAGCCCGTCCAGGCGTCCGGCTGACCGTTCGTCGACGACTGGAAGTCGCCGTTCTGCACCCTGTTTCCCTTGACGGTCGCGACGCGCGAGGCGCTGTTGTTGGTCTCGCTCGTCTCGGCGATCGCGTTCGCCGGGTCGGCGGTGACCGCGATCGTGTAGTCGCCCTTCAGGCCCTTCGTCTGCCAGGCGACGGAGGCGGTGCCGCTGCCCCCGGCGGGGATCGATGCGATCGTCTGCACCGTCCCGATCTGCGTGCCGTTGGCCGTGAACCGGACCGGGACGGCGCTCGCCGCCGCCGCGCCGGTGTTGCGCACGGTCGCGGAGATCGTCGTCTGATCCTTGACCGTCACGAAGGAGATGTCCGATGCCGCGACGGTGAGGTCGGGCAGCGGCCGCTCCCACTGGAGCGCGTTCTGGAGCACCTGGTACCCGCTGTAGGTGACGGCGTAGTTCGCGAGGCCGAACGGGTGGTAGTACTGCTCCGTCGGCATCGGGATCAGCGCCCCGACGACGCGGACGACGCCCTTGCCGAGCGCGAGCTCGCCGAGCGTCACCTGGTCGGCCGACGTGGTACCGGCCGTGCGGCCGCCGAGCCGCTCCCACTCGACCTGGTCGACGGCCCACACCGGCGACGACGCGAGCTGCCCGTCGGTGTCCGGCGGGCTGATCGCGTAGCCGATCGGCACGGGCTCGTAGGTCTGGTGCCGGAAGCCCGGCCCCTCGGCTGCGCCCGGCTGGTTCACGTCCTGCGCCAGCGGATCCGCATAGGTGTCCGTGCGGTCGTCGCGCGTGAACGCGATATAGCCCGCATAGACGCTGAAGTCGTTGACGAAGCCCCGTCCGACGACGCCCATGTAGGCGAGGTCGGCGACGGCGCCGTCGGTGAGGACGAGGTTGCCCCCGTTCTGGGCGAACGACTTCAGCTTCTGGCCCCAGGCTGCCCGCTCCGCTTCGGTGCGCGAGGAGACCGCCGGCGGCGGGCCTGCGTACTCGTTCGAGAACGAGACCGAGAGGCTGTCGGCCGGGGCGCCCGCGGCCCAGTTGACGACGCGGATGCGGTAGTGGCCCGGCAGCGGGTTGAGGATCGTCGCCGTCTCGCTCGCCGCGCCGGTTGCGGCGTTCCCCGCCGCCGACCAGCCGCCGGAGATGCGGCCCTGCCGCTCGATATAGATGTCCCAGTCGACGGAGTTCGGCGCCTCGAGGGCGATCGTCATCCGCTGGTTGTTGAACGCGGCGTCAACGTCGAACTCGAAGTCCGCCGCGCAGGTCGGCGGCAGGACGTCGGCCGTCCCGGGCTGGTAGGCGCACGGCACCGTCGCCGCGGTCTTCACCGTCACGTCCGGGAACGTCGTCGCTGCCTGCGCCGCACCGGTCGGGATCGGCTCGACGTAGCCGGGCAGCGCGTCGTCGGCGACGACCACGCTCGAGAAGCGGTCGAGGTCGACGGCGCCGGAGAGGATCTGGTCGGCCGTGACGCTCGTCAGCTGGCCCGGCCGCATGTGCGACGCGAGGCTGTCGAAGAACTTCATGTTCGTGGCCGAGTACGGCAGCTGGCCCGGGTCCTCCCACGCCTTCTCGCCGGAGAAGGTGATGTCGAGGTCGGCGGAGCCGCCCGACGCGCGGAGCTTCGTGACGAGGCCGCCGGTCATGCAGATCCGCCAGCGCCCGGGCAGCGGCAGATTGCCGTGCACGGCCGCACCGGCCTGCTGATACGTGTCGGCCTGGTCGAAGTAGCGGTTGATCTCCTCCCATGCGTCTCCAGCGTCGCCGCACGCGGTCGCGGGGCCGGGATCCTCCTCGCCGGAGCGGTACCGCTCCAGGATCAGCTCCGTCGTCGCGACCTGGCCGACGCCGCCGACGTTGATCCCGGTGACCTTGCCCTCGACGCCGCCGTTGGCGACGCCCTGGTCGAAGCCCTGGATCGCGAACTCGTAGGTGAAGTCGTTGTCGACGTCGAGCGCGGCGTCGAGGATCGGCGCCTGCGGCGGGAGCCCGGCTCCCGGCGGCGGAGGCGTCGGCTCGCCGGCGTTCGAGACGACCTTG
>JANPKC010000300.1:0-2864 GCA_031425855.1 Actinomycetes bacterium
CGACAAGCCCGAGCCGCCCTCGCGGACGACGTGGTCGAGCCCGTGGTCGAGCCGGGCGGCGACGCGGTCGACGCCGACCGCCGCCGCGGTCGCCCGGACCTCCTCGTCCGAGGCGTCGGGCTTCGCGAAGCGGATGTTGTCCGCGATCGTGCCGCTGAACAGGAACGGATCCTGGAGCACGACCCCGAGCTGCCGCCGGTAGCCGACGAGCTCGACGTCACGAAGGTCGGTGCCGTCCACCCGGACCGCGCCCACGTCGGGGTCGTAGAAGCGCGCGATCAGCTTTGCCGTCGTCGACTTGCCGCCGCCCGACTCGCCGACGAGCGCGATGCAGCCGCCCGGCGGCACGGAGATCGCGATCTCGTGCAGCACGGGCTCCTTCCCGTAGGCGAAGGTGACGGCGTCGAGCTCGAGCCTGCCGTCGATCCGACCGAGCGGCCGCGCTCCGGGCTTGTCGGCGACGTCGATCTCGGCGTCGAGCACCGAGCTGATCTTGTCCATCGCCGCGCTCGCGGCCTGCACCTGGCCGTACAGCTCCGAGAGCTCCTGCAGCGGCTGGAAGACGAGCGCGAGCAGCCCGACGGCGGCGATCAGGGTCCCGATCTCCATCGAGCCCGCGTCGAAGAACCGCGCTCCGGCGAAGAGCACGGCCCCCGTCGCGATCGCGCCGAGCAGCTCGATCGCCGGGAAGAAGACGGAGTAGATCTTCTGGACGTGGACGTTCGCGACCCTGTTCTCCTCGTTCAGGCCGTCGAACTCGGCCTGGAAGGCGCGCTCGCGGTTGAACGCCTGGATCACGGCCATCCCGGCGACCGACTCCGCCAGCTGCGCCGTGACGATCGCGATCCGTGTCCGCACGTCGGCGGCCGCGACGTGGGAGACCCGCTGGAACCAGCGCGTGATCAGGATCCCCGGCGGCAGGATGCAGAGCGCGACGAGACCGAGCCGCCAGTCGAGCAGGAAGAGGCCGCCGACCGCGGCGATCAGCGTCAGCGTGTTGACGACGAGCGTCGTCAGCCCCTGGTTGAGGACGTCGGAGAGCGCGTCGACGTCGCTGTTCAGGCGCGAGATGATCCAGCCGGCCTTCTGCTGGGAGAAGTAGCGCAGCGAGAGCGAGGTCAGGTGCTGGAAGTGGTCGCGGCGCAGCTCGAGCACGATCCGCTGGCCGGCGCTCGCGAGCCCGAGCCACGTCAGCGTGCCGAGCACCCAGGCGGCCGCGTTGACGCCGACGTACGCGAGCACGGCGAGCACGAGCCGGTCGTCGTCTCCGGCGCGGATGCCGTTGTTCGTCGCGTCCTCGACCAGGAGCCAGCCGGTCACGGGCGCCGCGGCCGAGAGCGCCGCGAGCAGCGCGATCAACGCCATCTGCCCCTTCCGCTCGGCGGCGTAGGGGAGGAGGCGCGAGAGGCCGGTGTGATGCGACGGGCGCCTACGCCGCAACGGACTCGTCCCCGAAGAGCGCGGTGAAGAGGCCGCCGGCGGCGAGCAGCTCGGCCGGGCGGCCTTGCTCGACGATCCGTCCCTCGTCGAGCACGACGGCGTGGTCGGCGACGCCGATGGTCGACAGCCGTTGCGTCGCGACGAGGACGGTCTGCCCGGCGACCGCGGGGCGGAGGTTCTCGACCAACAGCCGCTCGGTCTCCGTGTCGACGGCCGACATCGGGTCGTCGAGGACGAGCACGCGCGCACCGGCGAGCAGCGCCCGCGCGAGCGCGACGCGCTGGCGCTGGCCGCCGGAGAGGTTGACTCCGCGCTCGCCGATCAGCGTGTCGTAGCCCTCCGGCAGGTCGTCGACGAAGGCGGAGACGCCCGCGGCGTCGCAGGCGGCGAGCACCTCGTTCCAGTCCGCGTCGGGCCGCGCCGAGAGCAGGTTCTCGCGCAGGAGCACGGAGAAGAGCACCGGCTTCTGGGTCACGATCGCGACGGCGTTCCGGAGCTGCGCCACCGGGACGTCGCGCGTGTCGACGCCGCCGACGAGGACGCGGCCGCCGGTCGGGTCGTAGAAGCGTGGGAGCAGGTTGAGAAGCGTCGTCTTGCCGGCGCCGGTCGGCCCGCACACGGCGACGATCCGGCCGGGCTCGACGACGAGGTCGACGCCGCGAAGCACCTCGGCCTCGGTGCCGTACTTGAAGTGGACGCCCTCGAACTCGACGCTCAACCCGTCGGCGGGGAGCTGCTTCGGCTCCGCCGGCTCGGGCAGCGGCTCGATCCCGTCGAGCCAGGCGAAGCTCCGGCCCGCCGAAGCCACCGCGCGCTGGCCGAGGTTGATGATCCAGCCGAGCGCCTCGAGCGGCCAGACGAGCTGCAGCAGCAGGGTGATGAAGAGCATGAACTCGCCGATCGTCAGCTCGCCCGCGATCACGTCGCGCCCGCCGAAGAGCAGCACCGCCGCAATCCCGAGCGACGGGAGGAAGAGCAGGCCCGGGAGGAAGTGCGCCTCGACCGAGGCTGCGCGCATCGTCTCGTGCCGGACCGCCTCCGCGCGGCCGAGGAAGCGTGCGCGGACGTCGTCCTCGCGGCCGAACGCCTGCACCATCTCGATCCCGACCACGGCCTCGTCGGTCGCCTCGGCGAGGTTCCCCTTCTTCGCCTGGACCAGCCGCGAGATCGGGAAGAGCTTGTGCGCGAAGAACCAGGTCAGGAGGGCGATCGGCGGCATCGCGAGCGCCGCGTAGAGCGCAAGCCTCGCGTTCACGGTCACCAGCACGATCGCGGCACCGGTGATCATCATCGCGCTCTGGATCCCCTGCACGACCCCCCAGCCGATGAAGTAGCGGACGGGGTAGATGTCGTTCGTGGCGCGCGAGATCACCTCGCCCGTCGCGTGCCGGTCGAAGAAGGCGCGCGGGTACGTGAGATAGGCG
>JANPKC010000301.1:0-15671 GCA_031425855.1 Actinomycetes bacterium
ACGGCTCGCTCGGCGTCGACTACAAGCGCCGCCTGCTCGCGCTCGAGGGCACGAGGTTCGATGGGGCTCTCTGACGACCTGCGCTCCGAGCTCGCGGCGATCGCGCCCGAGCGCGGCTGCTGCCGCCTTGCCGAGGTCTCGGCGCTCTTCCACTCGGCCGGGAGCGTTCATCTGCGCGGGCGCGGCCGGATCTCGCTGCATCTCGACCTGGCGACGTCGGCCGTCGCCCGTCGCGCGTTCACGCTCCTGCGCCAGCTCGGCATCCACTCCGAGATCCGCACCTACAGCCGCCGATCGTTCGACCGCGCGACGCGCTACCAGCTGCACGTCAGCGGCGACGACGCGGCGCTCGCCTCGCTCGTCGAGGCGGGCGTCCTCGACTCGCGCCGCGCGCCGCTCGAGCGCCCGCCGAAGCGGGTCGTCGGCCGCGCCTGCTGCCGGGGTGCGTATCTGCGCGGAGCTCTCCTCGGTGGCGGCTCGCTCTCCGGCCCGCGTTCGCCGCACCTGGAGCTGAGGACGACCTCGCTCGACGGCGCCGAGTTCCTGCGCGGCGTCGCGGCGGCCGACGACGTGCGCCTGGGCGTGCTCGACCGCGGCCGGCACGCCGTCGCCTACGCGAAGGGGCTCGACGCGATCGAGTCGGTGCTGACGCGGGCGGGCGCGGGCGACGCGGTGCTCGCATTCGAGGAGCGATCGATCGTGGCGGCGGCCCGCGGGGAGGCGAACCGGCTCGCGAACGCGGACCACGCGAACCTCGTCCGAACGAGCCGGGCTGCGCAGGAGCAACTGGAGGCCGTGCGTGCTCTCCAGCGCACAGGCGGGCTCGAGCGCCTCCCGGAGCGGCTGCACGAGGTCGCCCGCCTGCGGTTGCGGCACCCACAGCTGCCGCTCCGCGAGCTGGCCGCGAAATGCGACCCGCCGACGACCAAGGCCTCGGTTCACCGCCGCCTGAGAAAGCTTCAGGACATCGCGGCCGGGCACTGAGCGCCGGGAGCGAAGCGACCCTTCAGGGGTCTTGGCGCGAACCGGGATCCCACTCGGGGATCCCGGTTCCGATTGCGCCCTCAAGAAAGGCGGGCCGGAGGGGGAGCTCCGAGGACGACCTCCCCCTCCGCGTGTCGTGCTCCGGTGCCGGCGCCGAACGGGGTCTGAATTCGACGACGGACGAGCACGAACCCGCCACGTCAAGAGTACGCCATTGCCGGTCGCGAGTCACTGCGCGACCGTTCACATTCGAGGCAACGGTGCGACGTCTTCGGCCGCCGAAAGGGTAGGTTGGAGCCGGTGGACGCGACCATCGAGAAGCTGAAGGAGCGGATCGGCGAGATCCACGATCTCGACCGCACGTCGTCGCTCCTCGGGTGGGATCAGCAGGTGAAGATGCCGCCCGGCGGCGCCGGTGTCCGGTCCGAGCAGCTCGCGACGCTCGAGCGGCTCTCGCACCAGGCGCTGACCTCGGACGAGATGGGACGCCTGCTGGAGGATCTCGCGCCGATCGAGGAGTCGCTCGACTACGACTCGGACGAGGCGAGCCTGATCCGGCTCGTCCGCCGCGACTGGGAGAAGGCGCGCCGCGTCCCCGCAGAGCTGCGCGCGGAGATGACCCGCGCCGCGTCGCTCGCGATGCCCGTCTGGGTGAAGGCGCGGCAGGAGTCCGACTTCTCGCAGTTCCTGCCCGCCCTGCGCTCGAACTTCGAGCTGCGGCGCCGCTACGTCGAGTGCTTCGACGACTACGACGAGCCGTACGACGTCCTCCTCGACGACTTCGAGCCCGGGATGAAGACCGCCGAGGTACGCGCCGTCTTCGAGCGGCTCAAGGAGGCGCAGGTGCCGCTCGTCGCCGCCGCACGGGAGGAGGGCGAGCGCCCCGTTCGCGGCGTCTCGTTCCCGCTCGAGGGCCAGAAGGCTTTCGAGCTGAAGGTGATCGAGCGCTTCGGGTACGACCCGTCCGAGTGGCGGCTCGACACGGCTGTGCACCCGTTCGCGTCCTCGATCGCGATCGGCGACATTCGGCTGACGACGCGCTATTTCGACGACAACCTCGACGGCCTCTTCGGGACGATGCACGAGACCGGGCACGGCCTCTACGAGCACGGCGTCTCGCGCGACCTCGAGCGGACGCCGCTCGCGCACGGCGCGTCGCTCGGCTTCCACGAGTCGCAGAGCCGGATGTGGGAGAACATGGTCGGCCGCAGCCTCCCGTTCTGGCGTTACTTCTTCCCGCAGCTGCAGGCGACGTTCCCGGACGCCCTCGCCGGCGCGACGCTCGAGGACTGGTACCGCTCCGCCAACTGGGTCGCGCCGTCGCTCGTCCGCGTCGAGGCCGACGAGGCGACGTACAACCTGCACATCATCCTCCGCTTCGAGCTCGAGCAGGAGCTGCTGGCCGGCTCGATCGAGCTCGAGGAGCTGCCGGAGATCTGGAACCAGCGGATGCAGGACTACCTCGGCGTCGAGCCTCCGAACGACGCGCTCGGCGTCCTCCAGGACATGCACTGGGCCGTCGGCGCGATCGGCTACTTCTCCACCTACGCGCTCGGGAACGTGATCTCCGGGCAGCTGTGGGAGAAGGTGACCGCCGAGATTCCCGACCTGCACGACCAGTTCGAGCAGGGGGAGTTCGGCGCGCTCGCGGCGTGGCTGCAGGAGAACCTCTGGCGTCACGGGCGCAAGTTCACGCCGCGCGAGCTGATCGAGCGCACGACGGGCGGCGGGCTCGACCCGGAGCCGTACCTGCGCTACCTGCGCGGCAAGTACCCGCTCGCGGCTTAGACTCCGCCGCGGCAAAACGACACGGGAGAGAGCACCGGACATGGCGATTCGCGTAGGGATCAACGGCTTCGGCCGGATCGGGCGGAACTTCTTCCGCGCACAGCTCGAGCGCAAGGCCGACATCGAGATCGTCGCGGCGAACGACCTGGGCGACGAGAAGACGATGGCGCACCTGCTCAAGTACGACTCGACGCTCGGCCCCCTCGACGGCGACGTCGAGGTCAAGGACGGCGTCATCCGCGCGGGCGGCGAGGAGCTGAAGCTGCTCTCCGAGCGCGACCCGGGCGCGATCCCGTGGGGCGATCTCGGCGTCGACGTCGTGCTCGAGTCGACCGGCTTCTTCACCAAGCGCGACGGCGCGCAGAAGCACCTCGACGCCGGCGCGAAGAAGGTCGTCATCTCCGCGCCCGCCACCGACCCCGACATCACCATCGTGCTCGGCGTCAACGACGACGCCTACGACAAGGACGCGCACCACATCGTCTCCAACGCGTCCTGCACGACCAACTGCATCGCGCCGATGGCGAAGGTGCTGAACGACGCGTTCGGGATCGAGCACGGCTTCATGACGACGATCCACGCGTACACCAACGACCAGAACATCCTCGACCTCCCGCACGAGGATCTGCGCCGCGCGCGCGCAGCAGCGATCAACCTGATCCCGACCTCGACCGGCGCCGCCCGCGCGATCGGGCTCGTGCTGCCGGAGCTGAAGGGCAAGATCGACGGCGTCGCCGTCCGCGCTCCCGTTCCGACCGGCTCGCTGACCGACTTCGTGGTCACGCTCGGGCGCGACACGAGCGCCGAGGAGGTCAACGCCGTATTCGAGCAAGCGGCAGGCGGCCCGCTCGAGGGGATCCTCCAGTACTCCGTCGACCCGATCGTCTCGACCGACATCATCCACTCGGCGTACTCGTGCGTCTTCGACAGCCCGCTGACGATGGCGAGCGGGCGCAACGCCAAGGTGTTCGGCTGGTACGACAACGAGTGGGGGTACTCGTGCCGGCTCGTCGACCTGATCGGCAAGCTGCTCTGAGGCGATGAGGCTGCCGCGCTCGGTCCGCGACGCGGACGTCGACGGCCAGGTCGTGCTCGTCCGCGCCGACCTGAACGTGCCGCTCGAGGACGGGACGGTCGCCGACGACACCCGCATCCGGGCGGCGCTGCCGACGCTGCAGCTCCTGCTCGACGGGGGCGCGGCCGCCGTCCGCGTCTGCTCCCATCTCGGCCGGCCGAAAGGCGAGGACCCGGCGTTCCGGATCGAGCCCGTCCGCGAGCACCTGCGGACGCTGCTTCCGGACGAGCGAATCGAGGTGCTCGAGAACACGCGCTTCGATCCCGGGGAGACGAAGAACGACCCCGGGTTCGCCCGGGAGCTCGCCGACGGCTGCGACCTCTACGTGAACGACGCCTTCGGCTCGGCGCACCGCGCCCACGCGTCGACCGTCGGGGTCGCCGAGATCCTCCCCGCCTACGCGGGGCTGCTGCTGCTCGCCGAGCTGGAGCACCTGGGCCGACTGCTCGGCGACGTCGAGCGGCCGTTCCTGCTGATCACCGGCGGCGCCAAGGTCGAGGACAAGCTCGGCGTCCTCGAGAACCTCGGCGGCCGCGCGGACGAGGTGATCGTCGGCGGGAAGATGGCCGAGGAGCTGCGCGAGCACAATCCGCTCTCGTTCCCGGTCGTGCTGCCGACGGACGTCGTCGCCGCGAGTGCGTTCGCCGAGGACGCGGAGACGCGGGAAGCGCCGTTTGACGCGCTTCCGGACGGCTGGCTCGGGCTCGACATCGGCCCCGACTCCCGCGCGGACTTCGCCCGGCGGATCCGCGCCGCGAAGACCGTCTTCTGGAACGGCCCGATGGGAGTCTTCGAGTGGGAGCCGTTCGCCGCCGGGACGAAGGCGGTCGCCGAGGCCGTCGCCTCGGTCGCGGGCTACACCGTCGTCGGCGGCGGCGACTCCGTCCGCGCCGTCAACGAGCTCGGCCTCGACGACCGCGTCTCCTGGGTCTCGACGGGCGGCGGCGCCTCGCTCGAGCTGCTCGAGGGCAGGGAGCTTCCCGGCGTTGCGGCGATCCCGGAGAATGGGGCCTGATGCTGATCGCAGGCAACTGGAAGATGTTCAAGGGCCCCGCCGAGGCGCGGACGTTCTTCGACGGGTTCGAGCCGGCCGAAGGGGTCGACGTCGTCGTCTGCCCGCCGTTCGTCTCTCTCGCCGCCGCCGTCGAGAGCGGCCACGCCGTCTATGCGCAGAACGTGCACTGGGAGGCGCACGGCGCCTACACCGGCGAGGTGTCCCCGGAGATGCTGCTCGAGCTCGGCGTCGCCGGCGCGCTCGTCGGGCACTCGGAGCGGAGGCAGCTCTTCGGCGAGAGCGACGAGATGGTCGCGCGCCGCGCTCGCACCGCGCTCGAGGCCGGCCTCGGCGTGATCGCGTGCGTCGGCGAGACGCTCGAGCAGCGGGAGTCGGGCGACACCGAGCTCGTGCTGAAGATCCAGGTCGAGGCGCTGGCGTTCGCGGCCGGGGAGCACGACGACCTCGTGATCGCCTACGAGCCGGTCTGGGCGATCGGCACGGGAAAGACGGCCACGCCGGAGATGGCCGAGGAAGCGCACGGGTTCATCAAGGGGCTGCTCGACCGGCCGGTGCTCTACGGCGGCTCGGTCAAGCCCGAGAACGCGGCCGAGCTGCTCTCGCAGCCGTCGATCGACGGCGCGCTCGTCGGCGGCGCCTCGCTCGAGCCCGACTCCTTCGCAGCGATTTGCCGGGCCGCGGCGTCCCTCTCGTAACGCTGGTCGTCCTCGACGGCTGGGGCTGCGCCCCGGCCGGGCCCGGCAACGCCGTCGAGCTCGCGCGGACGCCGGTCTTCGACCGCCTCTGGCGCGAGTACCCGCACACGACGCTGAAGGCATCCGGCGAGGCGGTCGGTCTGCCCGAGGGTCAGATGGGCAACTCGGAGGTCGGGCACCTGACGATCGGCTCCGGGCGGATACTCTTCCAGGACCTCCAGCGCGTGAACGTGGCGATCCGCGACGGCTCCTTCTGCGAGAACGCGGCGATCGTGGCGGCATTCGAGCGGGCGCGGGCGCGAGGCGGCGCCGTGCACCTCCTCGGCCTCGTCTCGAAGGGCGGCGTCCACTCCCACCTCGAGCATCTGCAGGCGCTGCTGGAGCTCGCGCGGCGGCTGGGGATGGAGGAGCGCACCTGGATCCACGCGTTCACCGACGGGCGCGACGTCTCGCCGACCGCGGCCGTCTCCGACCTCGCCGAGCTTCCGGCGGAGCGGATCGCAACAGTCGTCGGCCGCTACCACGCGATGGACCGAGACAACCGCTGGGAAAGGACACAGAAGGCGCTCGACGCGATCGTGTCCGGCGGCGGCCAGCCGACCCATAACGTGCTGGACGATGTGCAACGAAGCTACGACGCGGGGGTCACCGACGAGTTCCTCGAGCCGATCGTCGTCGAAGGGGCTCCGCGGCTCGGCGCCGGCGACGCGGCGATCTTCTTCAACTTCCGCCCCGACCGAGGCCGGCAGCTGGCGGGCAAGCTCGTCGAGGCCGGCTTCGACCTGACGACGATGACGCGCTATGCGAAGGGCCTCGACGTTCCGGTCGCCTTCGGCGAGCAGGTCGTCGGCCAAACGCTCGCGGAGACGCTGTCGGCCGCGGGCGCCCGGCAGCTGCACACGGCGGAGACGGAGAAGTACGCGCACGTCACGTACTTCTTCAACGGCGGTGTCGAGACCGAGTGGCCGCAGGAGATCCGCATGCTCGTTCCCAGCCCGCGCGACGTGCCGAGCTACGACCTGAAGCCGGAGATGTCCGCCCGTGAGCTCGTGGCGGGCTTCGCCGAGGAGATCGGCAACGGCTACCGGTTCGCGGTGATCAACTTCGCCAACCCGGACATGGTCGGGCACACCGGCTCGATCCCGGCCGTGACGACCGCGGTCGAGGTCGCCGACGAGTGTCTCGGCGTCGTGGTCGCGTCCACGAACGCCGCCGGCGGTGTCTGCCTCGTCACCGCCGACCACGGCAACGCGGAGCAGATGCTGGAGGCGGACGGGGTCAGCCCGCACACCGCGCACACGACGAATCCGGTGCCACTCATAGTCACATCGAGTGAAGTGACGCTAAAGGAAGGGGGTGAGCTCTCCGATCTAGCGCCTACGGCCCTGCGGCTCCTGGGCTTGGACATACCGTCCGAGATGACGGGAGACAACTTGTGCCAACCGGCGTAAGCGGTTTCTTCACTTTTCCGATCTCGGCGCTATACTCCCGCCCACTTGTCGCTGCCCCAGCCTGATCTCGGCGTCCTGCGGAAGGCTCAGCGAGGAGATGAGCGAGCGTTCTCGCTCATCGTCCGTGCCTACGAGCTTCCCGTCTTCAACTACGTGCTGCGGCTCGTGGGGGACCGCTCGCTCGCCGAGGATCTGACGCAGGAAGTCTTCATCCGCGTCTACCAGGGGCTGCCGAACTTCTCGCTCCGCTGCAGGTTCACGACCTGGCTCTTCCAGGTGACGAAGAACCGCGTCCTCGACGAGCTGCGCGCCCTCGAGCGCCGTCCGCGCTCGGTCGTGAACATCGAGGACATCCCGCCGCTCGAGGTCGTCGACGCGCCGTTCGAGCGGGTCGAGGCGATCGACGCCGTCTGGCGCGCGGTCGAGAACCTGAGCGTCGACCTGAAGATGGCGCTGCTGCTCCGCGACGTCGTCGGGCTCTCGTACACGGAGATCGCCGACTCGCTCGAGGTGACCCTCGCCACGGTCAAGTGGCGGATCTACAAGGCGCGCGAGGAAGTGCAGCTCGCGCTGGCCCGCGAGGGCATCACCTTCGGCACGACCGGCGAGCAGCCGGCCGAGCCCGCCCTCGTCTGACCGCGCCCGACTGACCGAGCTCGTCCGACCCGGACGGGGGATCTTCTGGACGGGCCGCAAGTTTCCGGCTCCGGGTCGCTCCTGCTGTGTGCAACCCCACACAGGAGAAGACCCCGACTATGAAGCGCACACTCGTACTGCTCGCTCTCGCCGCCGGCCTCCTGGCCGCTGCGGCTCCCGCGGTCGCCGCTCCCGCAGCGGCGTGGAAGGGCATCGTCGTGGCGAAGGACGCCCAGCGCGGGACGGTCGTGACGGCATCCGCCAACGGCGTCGCCCGCACAATCCGTACGCCGAAGTCGCGCATCCTCCGGCTCGGTCAGAGACTCGACGTCCGCGCCACCGCGCTCGCCGACGGCACCTTCAAGGCGGTCGGCGTCAAGGTGTCCGGCCGCGCGAAGACGGCCCGGATGAAGGCGGTCGTGATCCGCAACCAACGGTCGCAGCAGCGGCTGCTCGTCTCGGCAGGCGGCTCGACCTTCGCGCTCGCACGCGGTGGCAAGGCCCGCACCGTCGCGTCGGTCGTCGAGAACGGTCCGCAGTCGGGAGATCGGATCAACGCGACGGTCGACGTGACGGGGACGACGCCGCACGCGACCTCGGTCAGCACGGTCGGCCGCCTCGGTGTGCTCGAGGTGGAGGGAATCCTGACGAAGATCGACGCGGCCGGGATCGAGTTGATCGTGGCCAAGGCGGGCTTCGTCACGCTCGCGCTGCCCGCCGGGTTCGCGCTGCCCGCAGGGATCGCCGTCTTCGACGAGGTGAAGGCGCACGTCGCCGTGGGGACCGACGGGAAGCTCACGCTGCTCTCGCTCCAGAGCGACGACGAGTCCGACCGCGACGACGACGGCGTCGACGTCGACGACGACGGCGAGATGGAGGTCACAGGCAAGATCACGGCGATGTCCGCCTCGTCGGTCACGGTGACTCCCGGCTCGTCGTCACCCGTCACGTGCTCGCTGCGCAAGCCGCTCACCGGCTTCGCCGTCGGCGACCGTGTCGAGATGGAGTGCGTGGCCGGAGCGAGTGCCGGAACGCTCGTGCTGAAGGAGATCGAGCACGAAGACGACGACGAGGACGACGATCACGATGACGACGACGATGACGAACACCACGGCGGGGACGACGACTAGCTCTCGATGAGCGTCGACCCGAACGCCGCGCTGCCGCGCCGCCCCTCGCCGGGGGCGGCCGGCGCGCAACTGGGCCGGCTCTACGCCGATCACTCCCGCATGGTCTACGGGATCTGCCGGATGCTGCTCCGCGATCCGGACGAGGCCGAGGACGCGACGCAGCAGGTGTTTCTCGCGGCTTACAGCAACCTGCTCACCGGAACGACCGTGCGTGATCCGGCCGCCTGGCTCGGGACGATCGCCCGCAACGCCTGCCGCCGCCGGTCGGCGACGAGGATGCGGGAGCCGCTCGCGGTCGCGGACGACGAGATCACGGTCGTCTCGCCTGGCGTCGAGGAGGCGGCGATCGGGCGCGAGGAGGCCTCTGCGCTCTACGCGGAGCTCGGCCGGCTGCCCGACAAGCAGCGTGAGGCGGTCGTGCTCCGCGACCTCTACGGCTTGCGTTACGACGAGGTCGCGAAGGCGCTCGGAACGTCCCGGCCCGCCGTCGAGGCGCTCCTGTTCCGCGGCCGTCGTCGGCTGCAGCGGCGCCTGCGACCCGGGGTCGCGGCCGGCGTCCTCGTCGTCCCGCTCGCGGTCCAGGAATCGATCGCGTACGCCGTCCCCGGCTTTGCCGGTGCGGCTGCCCCCGTCGGGGCGGCCGTCACGGCGGCCGGGGTCCCGCTGCTCGCCAAGCTCGCGGCGGGCGGCGCGGCGGTGGGGCTCGCGGGGTCGGCGGGTCTGGTGGCGGAGCGCGCCCTGCACGACCCGCCCGCTCGACCCGCCGACTCGGTCGTCCGTTCGAGCACGACACCGGTTCAGGCCGCGGTGGCGCGGTCGCCTGCCCCGTCGGCAGCGTCGGCGCGGACGACCGGGCCGGTGTCAGCGCCTGTGGCAGCCGAGGGGGGAGACGACGGAGGCGCGGGGCACCGGGGATCGAGCGGGGAAGGCGACAACGGGCCTGCGCGTGCAGCCGGCCTCGCCCCCGGCGGCGACGACGACGCGCCCGACGACGGGCCACGCGGAGCCGCCGGCCACGAGGGCGACGACGAGGACGTCCACCGGGCGGTGGTCGACGACGCCGAAGACTCGGGCAGTTCCCGCGGTTCGAGCGGTTCCGGATCCTCGGGGCGCTCGGGCGAGGTCGAGGATCACAGCGAGCCGGACGAGGCCGATGCGCCGGACGAGCCGGACGAGTCGGAGACGCACGACGAGCTCGAGGGCTAGCCGGCGTTTCTGCGTAGCCACTTGGACAGGTTGCGCGCGTCCTGTGCGGGCGTGCCACCGGCCGGGATGGGCTCGATCGGTGTCGCGGTGGCAGGCTCGTCGTCTCCGCTGGTGAGCGCGAGCGCCAGCGCCGCGGCTGCCGCGGCCGCCGCGGCGCCGAGCCAGAGCCGGCGGTCGGGCCTGGGGCGCCGCATCGTGCGGGCGATCTCGGTCGGCCGCTGCGACAGCGTCGGCGTGGCGTCGGGCCCGCCGAGCTCCCGGGCGAGATCGCGAGCGGAGGCGGGACGTCGGGCGGGATCTGGGTCGAGGCAGCGCATGATCGTCTCCTCCAGCTCGCGCGGCACCCCGCCGACTCGCTCGCGCGGCCGGAGCACCGGCTCGTCGGCGGCGAGGTCGGCGATCGTCGCCGCGCGACGCGGCGGGCTCGCCGTCACGAGCTCGTAGAGGACGGCCCCGAGCGAGTAGACGTCTGCCGCCGCTGTCGCGGGCTCGCCGCGGACGACCTCCGGCGCCATGTAGGCGGCGGTGCCGAGGAGCGTTCCCGCCTGGGTCAGTGTCGCCGACCCGGAGCCGGCGCGCGCGATCCCGAAGTCGGCGACCTTGAGCGTGCCGTTCCCGCTCAGCAGGAGGTTCTGCGGCTTGACGTCGCGGTGCACGAGCCCGCGCTCGTGGGCGTGCGCAAGCCCGGCGCACGCCTGTCGGCCGAGCGCGACGACCTCCGCGGCGGGCAGCGCGCCGCGCCGCTGCACCTCCTCGGCCAGCGTGGCGCCCTCGACGAGCTCCATCACGATGTACGGCCGGCCGTCCTCCTCGCCCGTGTCGTAGACGGCGACGACGTTGGGATGCGAGAGTTGCGCTGCAAAACGTCCCTCGCGCAGGAAGCGCTCGCGGAGCTCGGGATCGCCGCCGGCGCCTTCGGCGAGGAGCTTCACGGCCACCGGCCGGTCGAGCGTCGTGTCCCGCGCGAGCACCACCTCGGCCATGCCGCCGCGGCCGAGCCGGCGCTCGAGCACGTAGCGGCCGTCTGCGAGCGAGCCCACGCTCAATCCTTGTCCTTCCCCTTCTTCTTTCCCTTGCCCTTGCCGCGGCCCTCGTCGTCCTCGTCGTCCTCCTCGTCGTCTTCCTCCTCGACCGCGGGCGCGGGCGGGACGCACTCGATCGACTCGACGAGCGCCGTCACGGAGCCGAGCAGCGGCTCCTGGAACGCCCGCGGGACACGGCGGCCGTTGACCGCCTCGATCGCCTCGGCCTGGAGCGCCTCCGCCTCGGCGCGGGCGGCGCAGCCGTCGCCTGCGGCCAGCCGGTCGGCGACCGTGTCACTCCGGGAGGCGAGGCGCTCGGCGAGCCCGCCGGGGAGCCTGGGCGCCGGCGCCGCCTCCTCGCCGCCGCAGCCGGCGGCGAGGAGAGCGCACGCGAGCGCGATTGCGCCGCTACGCAGCAGCGTTCGCGTCTTCCTTCGCCGCGAGCAGAAGGCTCGTGGCCATGACGTCCTTCAGGTGGCGCTTCTGGATCGGCAGCTGCACCTTCACGAGGTCGCGCACGCCCGGATGCTTCGCCTGCTTGTTCAGCTCCTGGAGCACGCCCCAGTGCCCGACCTCGCCGGCCTCGGCCATGGTCAGGAACTCGAACCCGTCCAGCTCGTCGGAGCCCCGCTCGAGGTACGTCTTCATCATGGTCGCGCCCTTGGTCTTGACCGTCCGGGCCTCGGCGAGGATCTTGCTCTTCTTGCCGTTGATGCTCGCGGCGACCGCGGTGCCGTCCTTCTCCGCCTTCGCGGCCTCCTGGCGCATCGTCTTCAGCTGCTTCTTCAGCTTCGCGTCCTTGGTCAGCTTCTCGACGCGCTCGGTCGCTGCCTGCGCGGCCATCGCTAGGCCGATCACCTCGCCGAGCTTCGTCTCCAGATTCGTCAGTTCCGCCATGCTGCTCCGTTCCGTGTCGGGGCCGGGCTAGATGCCGTACTCGAGCCGCGCGGCGAGGGCCTCCGGGAGACCGACCTCGCGCATCTCGCTCTGCGTCTGCCCGACCGGGTAGTCGGTACGGCGGAAGGTTGCCCGCGCCGCGGCTTTGTCAATCTCGAGCCAGGCTGCGCGCGCGTCGCCGTCGCGGGGCTGGCCGACCGAGCCGGGGTTGAGGAGGCGCCGCACGGAGCCCAGCTCGAGCTGCGTCCCCGCCGGCGCCTGCCCGCCGCGGAGGTCGTCGCCGTTCGAGATCTCGAGCGCGACGTGGCTGTGGCCGACGAGCACGAGCGGCGCCTCCGTCAGCGCCAGCGCGGCCGCGGCGGCCTCGTCCGAGAGGACGTAGTCCCAGACCGGGTCGCGCGGGCTGCCGTGGAAGAGCTCGGCGCCGGGCGCGGGGGCGTGGGGAGCGAGCGAGTCGAGGAAGGCCCGCGCGGTCCCGTCGAGCACCGTCTGCGTCCAGCGCGCCGCCGCGGCGGCCTCGCCCGCGAACGCGTCGATCGGGATCTTCCCGAGCACGACGAGGTCGTGGTTGCCGGCGAGGCAGATCGCCGCGCGCTCCTGCAGCAGCGCCGCGCACTCGTTCGGCTTCGGCCCGTAGCCGACGAGGTCGCCGAGGAACCAGATCGCGTCGAACCCGCCTGCGTCGACCTCCGCCAGCACCGCTTCGACCGCGTGCAGGTTCGCGTGGACGTCTGAGAGAACGGCGATTCGCAAGGAGCGCTACGAGTTTCGCGGGGGCGCTTCGGGGAGATCCTGGATCCCGCGCACCGTCGCATACTTCGACCAGGAGTCCTGGAGCGCGTCGAGCAGCTCCTTGGCGAACTTCGTCGACATGTTCACGCGCGAGACGACGATCCCGGGGACGTCCCCCTCGGAGACCTCGTGGTCGATTCGCGCGAACGTGACCGTGAACTCGTACTCGGAGAAGGAGATGTTGGCGAAGTTCGCGTACGTGCCGGCGAGGTGCTTCTCGTCGATCTGGATGTTGAGCTGCCGCTCCTGGCCGGTGTCGTCCTCGTCCACGTCCGTACAGTAACGGCGTGACGACGACGCTGGAGAGGCTCGAGGCCGCGCTCGGCGAGGTGGCGGGGACGGTGGTCGCGCTCGAGCGCCCGAGCGACGCCGCGCACGGCGACTACGCGACGAACGTGGCGATGCGGCTCGCCGGTGCGCGCCGACAGGCCCCGCGCGCGATCGCGGAAGAGCTCGTCGAGCGGGCGACCGCGCTGCCGCAGGTGGAGCGCGCCGAGATCGCGGGTCCCGGCTTCGTCAACCTCTGGCTGACGCGCGACTGGTATCGCGACGCGCTCGCGGAGTTGCTCGCCGCCGGTGACGCCTACGGCGGCGGCTCGGCGGCGGCGGCGAAGGAGCGGATCCAGGTCGAGATGGTCTCGGCCAACCCGACCGGCCCGATCACCGTCGCCTCGGCCAGGAACGGCGCCTACGGCGACTCGGTCGCGCGGCTGCTCGCGTTCGCCGGCCACGACGTCGAGCGCGAGTACTACTACAACGACGCGGGCGCGCAGATGGACCGCTTCCGGGCGTCCGTCGAGGCGCGCCGGCGCGGGGAGGACCCGCCGGAGGACGGCTACCACGGCGATTACGTCGCCGAGCTCGCACAGCTTCCCGACGACCCCGTCCCGGCGATGCTCGGCCGGATCGAGGCGACGATGGAGCGCTTCCGGATCCACTTCGACTCCTGGGCGAAGCAGAGCGAGCTGGAGCGGCGGCTGCCCGACTTCCTGCCCCGCCTGGACACGTACGAGAAGGACGGCGCCGTCTGGGCGCGCTCGTCCGCGCACGGCGACGACGACGACCGCGTCCTGATCCGCAGCGAGACGGGCACGCCCACCTATCGCGCCGCCGACGTCGTCTATCTCGCCGACAAGCTCGACCGGGGCCTCGACCGCGCGCTCTACGTGCTCGGCGCCGACCACCACGGCACGCGCAACTGGTACGCGGCCGTCGCCCGCATGCTCGGCTACGACCCGGAGCGGGTCGAGGTGCTGCTCTACCAGCTCGTGCACCTGACCAGAGGCGGCGCGGCGGCGAAGATGTCGAAGCGGCGCGGCGACGTCGTCTTCCTCGACGAGCTGCTCGACCAGGTCGGCGTCGACGCTGCGCGCTGGTACCTCGTCTCGCGCGGCCCCGACCAGGCGATCGAGATCGACGTCGACCTGGCGGCCGAGAAGACCGCGAAGAACCCGGTCTTCTACGTCCAGTACGCGCACGCCCGGATCGCGGGGATCCTCCGCAACGCCGGTGACGCCGCGGCGTCCGCCGAGCCGCCCGGCGAGATCGCCGACGAGGAGCGCGAGCTCGTCAAGCGCCTGGCCGAGTTCCCCGCCGTCGTCGCCGAGGCGACCGAGCGGCGCGGCCCCCAGGCGATTCCCTACTTCGCGATCCGCGTCGCCGACGACTTCCACCGCTTCTACACGCGGCACAAGGTGCTCGGCACGGACGAGCAGGCGTTCCGGCTCGGCCTCGTCACCGCGACGAAGGCCGTGATCGCGCGCTCGCTGGACTTGATCGGCGTCGAGGCACCGGACACGATGTAGGCACCGTGCTCAAGGTCGAGATCATCCTCGGCATCGTCGCGAGCTCGATCGCGATCACCGCATTCCTCGCGCGGGCGATCGCGAACGTCCGCCAGGGGCGGCGGGCGCGGGAGGAAACGCGCGGGCGGCGCGAAATCCTTCCGCCAGAGTGAGCTATCTGATCATCTCCACGATCGTCATGATCGTTGCCGTCGTCGCGAGCCTGAACGGGATTGGCCTCCGTCGCCAGGGAAAGCGCGACGAGGGGACGGCGTGGATCCTCGCCTCTGTGCTGGCGGTGATCGTCGTCGTCGGCGGCTGGGGCGCCTTCCGCTCGTTCCACTCGGTCAACGCCGGCCACGTGCTCGTCGTGCGCCAGTTCGGCGAGATCGTCGGGCAACGCGGCGACGGCTTCCAGACGATCGCGCCGTGGCAGTCGGCCGAGGACGTCTCGACCCAGGTCGAGAGCCAGCGCTTCCAGATGGACGACCGCACGGGCGCCGGCGAGGGGGCGATCGCGAGCGGCCCCGCGATCAGCGAGGAGACGCAGCCCGTCTACGCGGTCGTCACGCTCAACTACCGCGTCTCGGACCAGGCGGTACAGGAGCTCTTCACGGACGTCGGCTCGACCTTCTTCGAGAAGGTGGTCGCGCCGCGTGTGTTCCAGGTGTTCAAGAACGAGACGGTCAAGTTCAAGAGCGTCGCGGTCGCCCCGAACCGCGAGCAGATCCGCCAGGCCGTGCAGCTGGAGCTCGACCGGCAGCTGAACGGGTTCTCGATCGACGTCGTCGACTTCCTGATCAACGACCTCGACTTCCCGGCGGAGTTCACCGAGGCGATCGAGCGCAAGCAGGTTGCGACGCAGGACGCGCTCGCCGCCCGCCAGAAGGTCGAGCAGTCGAAGGCCGAGGCGCAGCAGGAGATCGAGCGCGCGCGCGGCCAGGCGCAGGCGCAGCGGCTGCGCGCGAGCGCGCTCACCGACCGGAACCTCCAGTTCGAGGCGCTGCAGATCCTCAAGGAGGCGCCGCCGCAGATCGTCTTCCTCCCGGCGGGCCAGGGGAATCTGCTCGACCCGTCGACGTTCCTGAAGTCGGCGACGACCACGCCCTAGCTCGCCGGCCCGCAGCGGCATAGAGTTGGCGGCGCATTGAGTGTCGCACCCGACCGCAACCTCGCTCTCGAGCTCGTCCGCGTGA